>CAZDZQ010000057.1:0-4260 GCA_964509985.1 uncultured Candidatus Peribacteria bacterium | reverse complement strand
GATTTATTTTTTAAAAGAAGTAGACGATTTAAGCACTATTCCAGAAACATATAAAGAAGATAATACATTTGATGATGCGTTTTATGTAGCAGAAAAAGTACATATTTCCAAAGAAGATTTTGAATTATTAGAAGGACAAAGCATGTTTATCGCAGACCAAAAAAACGCCTTAACAAAAGCCAAAAGAGAGGGGAGAGAAGAGGGGAGAGAAGAAGGAATAAGGTTGAGAAATATAGAAATAGCAAAAAACTTATTAGAAAAAAATATAGATATTTCTGTTATTCAAATATCTACAGGATTAACAGAGGAAGAAATAGAAGAATTAAGAAATTAATATTAAAAGAAAATGTTTGCAGAAGTTATTCCTTTTCGACCATCGGGATTTGCAAATATTCTTACATATAAAATTGAAGAAATAAGTAAAAATGCAGAAGTGGGAGATATTGCAGAAATAGCGATGGGAACAAGTAGAGAAAAATGTGTAATTTTAAATATTACAAATAAAGAGCCAGATTTTAAAACAAAAAGTTTGGGGAAAATTATTGCAAAAAAGATTTTTTCATCATCTGATATACAAAATATTTGTGATATAGCTCAATATTTTTTTACATCACCATCTCATATTTTAAAAAAAGCAATTCCTGCAAATATAAGAAATACAAATTTTATAAATTCAACAGAATTTGTAAATATAGGAAAAGTACAAAATAATAATACAGAAAATAATAATATAGAAATTTCTGAAAATATAGTTTTGGGGTCTATATATTCAAAACGAAGTTTAGAAGAAATTAATTTTATAAAAAATATAATTAAAATTTCTCAAAAATCTAAAAATAATCAAGTTTTAATAATTTTTCCTGATATAATAAGTTTAGAGCAAACTCTAAAAAATTATCAGAATATTTTTTCTGATATTGAAGTTTTTCATTCACAAGTAAGCAAAAAAAAACAAATTGAATCATTTTGGAAAATTAAAACAGGAAATATTCAAATAATTTTTGGAACACAATATTCTTTATGTCTTCCTTTTTTTAATTTATCTGGAATTATAGTTTATGAATTTGCGCATGGAAGCCATAAAACAAAATTTTCTCCATATACAAATACAATTGATGCTGTAAAAATTGTATCAAAAAATAAAAAAATCCCTGTTTTATACTCTTCTTGCTCTGGAGATATTTCAACTATTTATTCGTATAAATCGACGCAAAATAAAAAAATAATTCAAAATAAAAGATCATGTTTTCAAAATAAAAAAGTGCATATTATAGATATGAGTTTAGAGCATCAAAACAAAAATTATTCACCACTTTCTGCAATTGCATTAGAAAAAATAAAAACTAATTTTAAAAATAATAAAAAAACTATTATTTATATAAATAGAAAAGGGTTACATCATTATTTACAATGTCCAAATTGTGGAAAATCTCCAGTTTCTCAATATACGGGAACTAAAATGAATGTATTTAAAAATGAAAAAAACCAAATTGTTTTGCGGTGTAATGCTATGGGATATGCACAAAAAATTGAAAAATTAGATATATGCAATGAATGCAATATTCAAATGCAAAAAATTGGAGCAGGGACACAATCCATAGAAGAAATTTTAGAAAATTTAGGTGCAAAAATATTAAGAATTGATACTGATTCATTTGCAACCAAGTCATCACAAAAACGAATGCATGAAGAAATTAAAACTGCAGATATTATAATTGGAACGCAAATGATGTTATCGCTGGGGTCAGTTGAAAATTGTTCGTTAATTATTGATATTTTATTTGAAAATAATTTACATTTTTTTTCGTATACAACAGAAGAAACAGCTTTTATTCAAACTAATTTATTGCAAGAAATGTTTGAGAAACCAACAGAAAAAAAATATCAAGAATATCTTATTCAAACATTTCAACCAAATTTACAAATTATTCAGAATTGTAATAACTTTGAAAATTTTTATGCTTCTGAAATTTTATCTCGAAAAATATTACAATACCCACCTTTTACAGATGGTTTAGAAATAGAATTCCATGCAAAAACACAAGAAAAATGTGAAAATGATATACAAAAAATAATAAAAATATTGCAAAAATATTCATGCAAATTGCAACCTGCAGAAATAAAAAAGATTCCACACACTCAAAGCTTTGTGTCATCTGTTGTATTTTTTACAGATAGAAAAAATCTGGATAATATTAGTAACGAATTTAATGAGTTTAAAATAAAATATTTTTTTAAAAGATTGTAAAAAAATATTAAGTTTAATTATTCTTTTTCAGTTATGATTTTATAATCGTATTTTTCTTGAAAATTATCAAAATATTTTTCATAAAATCCTCCACCCATACCAATTCTGTTATTATTTTCGTCTATGCTTACTGCTGGAATTATAAATAAATTTATAATGTTTTGTGTATTTTCTATTTCTAATTTTTTACAAATTTCTATCTTTGGTTCTAATATTTTAAACTTTTGCTTTTCTATAAATATTAAATCTGAAATTTTTTTTATTTTGTAAAAATTCTATTTTATATATTAAATTTTTATGGTACAGTATTATGAAGTATAAAATTTTTTACCCTTGCATTATATGTTAATCTATAGTACTCAGCTCAGCTCAGCTCATAAATTTCATTTTTTAGAAACACGCCTTGTTTTTGATTGGGATATTATTCCTGTTGCAAACTATAAAACTAGTGATTCTGTGGAGGCTTCAATTTTAGCAGAAAAAGATAATAAATATTTGGAATGCACAGATGGAATAGCAAATTCTTGTAACGAATTAAGAAATTCTATAGATACGAGTTTGGTGGGAAAACTTGCCCAAATAAATAAAAAAATTAATAAAAATTATTTACATCTTGATTTGTCAGATGCAAAAATTGATGCGACAGGAAAGTATATAGAGGTGGGAAATGATGTTGCATATTTACTTTCAGATATTACAGATGATTTAAATGCGACTTCTCCAGTTGCAGTTATTCCCCCTGCTCAAGCTTATACATCAAATCCTATTAGCTTGGATTTTGAAATTGAATCTCCAGTTATTATAACATCAGAAAAATCTACTGAAAAACCAGTTAAACCTGAAGGATCTGTTACTCCAGTTCAAAGTGTTCAAAAAACAGAGACTGTTCCAGTAGTAAAGAAATCGATTGAATTAAAACCTGAGGATATCACGATGGATATATTTAATCATAAAGATAAAATTTACTCTATTATTACTGATAATAAAACGATGATAGAATTGTATAAAAAATACCTAAATATAAAGCGTAAATCTCATACTTTGTCTATTGATATTGTAAATATAAAGACATCTCAATTTATTAAAAGTATTCCTCGGAAGAAAGCTTATGCTAATTTTTCTCCTAATCAAGAAAAATTATTGAACTTAATGGTTGAAGATTTGAAAAATGTAGTTGGAAATGCATTTCCAAATAATTCACAGCAAGCACCTGTTGTAAGTGATGAACCTGAAATTTCTAAAGAGGCTCCAAGTTCTATAAAAAGGTATAATGATATTAACATTAAGTTTTTAAAGAACAGGAATGTAGGGCGTATTTATGGTAAAGTGTTAGACTTAACTAATCTTTTTGGGACTAGGAGTATGCAATTTTGGATAGGATCTGCAACATCTAGTTTGGATCAAATAAGCTATCAGATTAATAGGACGAAAATAGCTGGATTTACTGATTATGAAGTACTAGCTTTGAAATCTATGAAGGAGGCAATTCAAAATGGAATCAAAAATTTTGATAAGAGTAAATTACAAATGTTGAGTTATATAAAAAAAATCGCAAAAGATGTAAGTTCTAATATTACCTTTGATACAGAAAATAATAATCTTATGTATGACAATAATATATTATTTGGTAAAATAATACATTTTCCTCTTGATTATGACGCTAATGCTCTTAGTTTTCGAATAGGGAATTTAAAGAATGTTACATATGTAAATTCAAAGAAAAACCCACAAAAATTTAAACTAATGATTGAAGAGAAAATAAGAATTATAAAGAATGAAAAAACAAGGGAATTTACAGATGACGGTGATTTGTCGCAAAAAACACCTGAAAATAAAAAAACAATAGAAGATATGAAAATATTTTACAATCATAAATTTAATTTTTACAAGAAGAATCTCTTAAATTTAGATAATGAGTCTCAAGCTCAAGTAAAACAAATTTTATCACAGATTGATGCTTTACTTAAAAATCCTCCAGCAAATTTACAAGAGAGATTAATGCTGAGAATTAT
>CAZDZQ010000056.1:0-2378 GCA_964509985.1 uncultured Candidatus Peribacteria bacterium | reverse complement strand
ACAATAAATACTTTTGTTTTATTTACACCTAAAACAGAAGCATCTTCATTCTTTATACATTGGGTTTTTAACTCTTCTGCCTCTTCTATAAAGCTTCTTAATAATATCTTAGCTTTTTTTAAATAATTTCCATAAGCACTTATCCATTCAATAGAAAGATTATTAGCCTCTAAAATATATAAGCTCTCAAATAATTTTTTAAAATCGCTAACCTCAGAAGATTCTTTTTCAAAGATGTTTTCTAAATATCTGGTTGTATTAGAAATCCATGCCTCAAATTCAGGAGTAGAGATACTAAAATCCAAGAAACTATCAATATCCGTTAACGATTTTTTTAATTTTTTTAAATACATCACATGAAATTAAATTATTTACACTCCACCAAAAACCCCTCAATACTCATAACACTGTCTTTTTTCTCTCCATATTTTCGCACTGTTAAATTCCCTGATTCAACTTCATTATCTCCAATAATTACAGAAAATGGAACTTTTGCTGTTTGGCAATTTCTTACACGTTTTGCAAGACTATCACTTGCATCATACACCTCAACTCGCCCACCTGCTTTTTTAATTTTTTTTGCTAAATCATATGCATAATCTTCGTGTGCTTCGTTCACAGGAATAATATGCGCTTGAATTGGTGACAACCACGCTGGAAGTGCTCCTGCAAAATGTTCTATAATTACAGACATAAATCGTTCTAAACTTCCAGCAATAGCTCTATGTATCATAACTGGAGTTTGTTTTTCTCCATTTGAATCTGTATATGAAAGCTTAAAATTTTCAGGTTGAACAAAATCAATTTGAATTGTTGCCAATTGCCATTGTCGACCAATTGCATCTTTAAATTGAAAATCTAACTTTGGACCATAAAAGGCAGCCTCTCCCTCTTCTCTTTTATACGGTAAATTTTCTTCTTTTGCTATTTCTTCCAAAAATTGCTCTGCTTTGTTCCACCCCTCCTCTGTTCCCAAATATTTTTCTGGTTTTTCAGAATCTCGAACAGACAACCCAACATAAAAATCACCTTCATTATACATTCCAAGTTTTGTATAAAATCGTCGAATTACATCAACAATATTTTTACATTCTTGTTTTATTTGATCTACAGTACAAAAAGCATGACCATCATCTTGAGTTAAACTACGTACACGAGACAATCCCAATAATTCACCAGCTTGTTCATCTCTATAACACACTGTTGTTTCTGCATATCTAACCGGCAAATCTCTATACGATTTTGGAGATGCATCAAAAATTTGAGTATGATGCGGGCAATTCATCGGTTTCATCACAAATTCAGTATCACTTTTTCCTCTAACATGAAATAAATCATCTTTATATTTCCCCCAATGACCAGAAGTTTCATATAAATCTTTTTTTGTAATATGAGGAATATGCACTTTTTCATACCCATAATCAGATTGAATATCCATTATTGTTTCCTCTATTTTGCTTCTAATAAATGTTCCCTTTGGAGTAAACATAGGTAGTCCAGCTCCAACCTTATCTGAAAAAGTAAAAAGACCCAACTCTTTTCCAAGCTTTCTATGATCTCGTTTTGCTGCTTCTTCTAAAAAATTTTCATATTCTTTTAATTTTTCTTCATTTTCAAATGCAACTCCATAAATACGAGTAAGAACATCTTTTTCAGAATCTCCTCGCCAATATGCACTTGCCAAAGTTGTAAGCTTTACAACTCCCAAATCTTTTGTATTTTCCAAATGTGGACCAGCACATAAATCTGATGAAAATATTTTTTCAACTATTTTTCCTGTCAATTCTCCATTTTCGTCTTTTTCTTCCCCTTCAGAAACCATAGAATAAAAAGAAATTTCCTCCCCTCTTTCTGCAATTTCAGAAATTAACTCCATTTTAAATTTATCATGTCCAAAAAGCTCTGTTGCTTTTTCTAAACTGATAATAGTTTTTCGCATTTCAAATCCTTTATTTACAATCCATCTCATTTTTTTCTGAATTTTTTTAAATTCTTTTTCAGAAATTTGTACATCTCCAAAATCAAAATCTTGATAAAAACCATTATCTGTCCACGGCCCTACCCCCAACTTAACATCAGGATATAAAAGTTTTACAGCAGCCGTCATTATATGAGAAGCAGTATGTTTTCTACACAGCTCTAAATTATTTGCATTATTATCTGAAGTACACATAAAATTTTAGATTAAAATTCATAATTATTTTAAATTAAAAAAGAACCATTTTACAGGCTCTTTTTTTAGAAATATATTATTTTCACAAGAGAGCCACAAATTATTGTGTTGTATTGGTTCCCGTTGTGGTAGTAATAATATTTAACATATTTATATAATATCATATAATGTTACATAAAACACTAAATAAAACTTGACGCAATAT
>CAZDZQ010000055.1:0-41310 GCA_964509985.1 uncultured Candidatus Peribacteria bacterium | reverse complement strand
AGTTGTCCGAGTGTATTCTCATTTATTTCTGAAATATTTAATGTCATATTTGAAACATTTTTTTCTTGTAACGATGTTTGTGTTCCTAGTAGTTCTGCATGAATTAAATCTTGAAATGTTTTATTTTCAAAAATTTTATTATTTTTAGAGAGTTCAGAATTTGAAGGAGTAATTACTAAATTATTTTGAAAATTTTCTACTTTTACAAAAATTACTAATTTATCTTCTGGTCCGTCAGAAAAAAGTTGTAATTGTGAATGTTGGTCTGTTGCTCCTACTGCAGAAATAATTGTGTATCCTTGTCCATTTTTTCCTGTTGATTCTGCTAGTAATTGAGTGTACCACGCGCCCAGTTGTTTTAGTCTTGAAGAGTATGGCATGAATGCATGAATTGGTTCATCTGATAAATAACAACTGAGTGCAAATTGAAATGGTAGATTTTTTTTGGGATTTGTATCGGTAAAAAGTTTTACCATTTTTTGTGCTCCTGCAATCATTTCATCAATATCAATTTTCATGAAAATTGCAGGCAGAAGTCCAACGGCTGTTAAAACTGAAAATCTTCCTCCTATATTTTCAGGAACAGAAAAATGTGTAAAATTATGTTTTTTAACTTCTTCTCGTAAAAATCCAGATTTTCCAGTGATAATAACAATATGATTTTTTAATTCTTCTAGTTTTTTATTAGTAATATTTAACTCTTTTTTTAATAAATTTGAAAAATATAAATATTGAGAGATTGTTTCGGAAGTTCCTCCAGATTTTGAAATAACTATAAATAATGTTGTTTCAAGCTTAATTTTTTCTTGTGCTGTAAAAATTAAATCTGGGTCAGAATTGTCTAAAATATATAAATTGGGAGTATTTTTTTTGGGTAGGGCATTTTCTATTGCACCTAAACCAAGTGCAGAACCACCAATTCCACAAACAACAATATCTGTATATTTTTCTGAATTTTCTGCATAAAAATTTTTAATTTTAACAATTTCTTCTTGAAAATTTTTATCGTCAAAAATTGTATAAAATCCTTGTTTTCTTGCTTCTATTCGTTTTAAAAGTTCTGGTAATTTTTTAATTCCCATTTCCCAATGGTCATCATAAATTTTTTGTGCAGAAAATAAATTTTTATTTTCAAGTGATATATTAATCATGTTTTATTAAATTAAAAGTTTATTTAAATATTTTGTTGTTAAGCGAAAAATATAATTTTTCAGTTCCAAAAATTATCATTGGTAAAATCATCCAAATAAATGGTGTAAATAAAACTGTTACCATTGTGTTGGATGAAGGAGCTCCAATTCCCATATAAATTAAAATTAGTAAAATTTGAGAAATTGTTACACCAATAACACCTCCTACTGCATATCTAACACCTGCAAAAATTTCAGCAAAAAGTGCTGATCCACTAGCAGACAAAAATAAATGGATTCCTGCGACGGTAAGTGTGAAGTCTTGAGTGGAAGAGAGAAGATAAAAAGGAAGAGTTGTGATGAATAAAAAAATATTTAAAAAAAATACAGCTTGTAATGTGTGTTTTTTATATACATATTTTTTTTTATCAGACCGAAGCAATAAGTATACAGCCCCTAAATTTGCAGTAAATGATAAAACAAATATTACGATTAATAGACTACTTCCAGAAAAATCTGCAGAATTTAAATCTTGGCTTGAATTTGCAAACATTATTGCAATCATTGCAAAAAGAGCAAGAACTGTTCCGAGGAGTCCTCCGGCTGTACAAGAAACAACATGTGCAAAAAATTTTTTAGCATTGTTTTCTTTCTGTTTATTATTGTTTTTTATAGATGAAGATTGCATATATATTCTTAATTATAGGCTTTCCCAGATACCATGCAAGTTACAGAATGCATGAGCTGTGATAATATCTGTATTTGATATATCGGTAATAGTAAATACAGCTTTTGGTTCATCTGTTTTTTTTAGTGTAATTTTTTCAACAGATTTTCCATTTTTAAAGAGTTCAATAAAAATAATCCAGTGATCGTCTTCCATAGGATGTATAATTCCATCTCCGCATGTAACTGTTATCGTTGTTATATTGTTGTCTTGTTGAGTTGTGATAAATGGAATATGTTTTCGTTCAGAATCTGTTAAATTATTTGTATCTGCAGCTTTTTTAATAAGTGGAGCCATTATAAAAATGAGTAATAATATATTATATAAATATATTATCAAATATTTGTTTATAAAAAAAGAGCAGTAAAAATATTTTTTTACTGCTCTTTTTGATAATTTTTTTTAATAAATTTTTTTTAATTTATATTAATTTTTTTTACCATTTCGTTTTCGTTCTGTTTCTGTAAGCCATCGTTTTCTGATTCGAATGCTTAATGGTGTAATTTCTACAAATTCTGTTGCATCAATATATTCAAGGGCTATTTCTAAAGACATTGGAAGTGGTGGTGTTAGATTTACTGCTTCATCTTTTCCACTTGCTCGTACATTTGTCTGTTTTTTTGCTCGAATTGGATTCACAACAAGATCTGTTCCTTGGTTATGTTCTCCGATAATCATTCCTTCGTATACTTTTGTATTTGCACCAATAAATAATGGTCCTCGTTCTTGAAGTCCAAATAGTCCAAATGCAACTGCTTCTCCAGAAACCATAGAAATTAGAGATCCTACTTTTCGTTTTTCAATTGGTCCCATATATGGAGTATATTTTTCAAATGAGTGAAACATTGTTCCTTCTCCTTTTGTTAAAACAATAAAGACTCCTCTAAAACCTAATAAACCTCGAGTTGGTGCAAGAAATTGCATTGTTGTAATTCCTTCGTCTGTTTTCATGTCTGTCATTTCTGCTTTTCTTTTTGAAAGAGATTCAATGATAGATCCAGACATTGCATCTGGAACAGTTACAAGAACTGATTCAAGGGGTTCAGATTTTACTCCATCAATTTCTCGAATTACAACTTCTGGTTGAGAAACTTGAAGTTCAAATCCTTCTCGTCGCATGTTTTCAATAAGAACTGCTAAATGCATTTCTCCTCGTCCGTATACTTTGATAGCTTCTCCGTCAGCTGGAAATTCTACTGAAAGTCCTACATTTGTTTCAAGTTCTCGCTCTAATCGTTCTTTAATATTTCGAGATGTAACATATTTACCTTCTCGTCCTGCAAGTGGAGAATCATTTGTCATGAAATCCATAGAAAGTGCAGGTGGGTCTACAGTAATAGCAGGAAGTGGTTCTCTGTTTTCGTCTGAAGTCACAGTTTCTCCAACAAAAATATCTGAGATACCTGCAATTGCAATAACATCTCCTCCAATTCCTTCTTCAACTTCTAATCGTTCTAATCCTTTAAAAGAAAATACTTTTGAAATTTTTCCTTTTCGTTTTTCTCCTTCTGGAGTCATAACAGTAAGAGTTTGTCCTTTTTTTACTTTTCCAGAAGTAACTCGTCCAACGGCAATTCGTCCTAAAAATGAATCGTATGAAAGTGTTGCAGGTTGAAATGCAAATTCTTCATCAAGTTTTTGATCTACTGCAGGAACTTCTGACAGTACCCAATCTAACATTGGTGTAATATCTTTTTGTTCATCATCTGCTTCCATAACAGCAACTCCATCTCGTGCTACTGCATAAATAACTGGAAATTCTAATTGTTCGTCAGTGGCTCCTAATTGAGCAAATAGGTCAAATACTTCATCTACAACTTCTTCACATCGAGCTGAAGGTTTGTCAATTTTGTTTACTACTAGCATTACTTTAAGTCCTAATTCTAGAGATTTTTGTAATACAAATTTTGTTTGAGGCATTGGTCCTTCGTATGCATCTACAACAAGAAGAGTTGCATCTACTGTTCGAAGCATTCGTTCTACTTCTGATCCAAAATCGGCATGTCCAGGAGTATCAATAATATTAATTTTTGTTCCTTTGTATTCAATTGCAGTATTTTTTGCATAAATTGTAATACCTCGTTCTTTTTCTTGATCATCACTATCCATAACTCGCTCTGCTACTTCGGCATGAGCATCAAATGTATTACTTCCTTTTAATAGGGCATCTACAAGAGTTGTTTTACCATGATCTACATGGGCAATAATTGCAATATTTCGAATTTCCATAAACTTTTTAAAGAGTAATTATAATAAACAAAATCTATTTTTTATTTAGTCTTGTTGATTATAAGCATCTATTAGTTGAAAAGAAAGTGATTTTTTTAAAAAAATATTATTGGCATAGTGACTTCCTAAAAATTCAATTTTTTCTTTTAAAATTTTAGATGAGAAACTAAAATTTGGATTTATATACATTTGTAGAGATATTTCATCTGGCAGTTCTTCGTTGGCAATAAGAGTAATTTTGTAGTGTTTTGTAAATTCTGGTTTAAAAGATATATCTGAATTTTCTTGATCTATGGTAATTGGGTTTGTATCTTCTGTTATTGATATTGATTGAATGTGTTCTATTGCTTTTTCTCTTATAATTTCTGAGCTAGAAAATATTTCTACATTAATAAAAGGATATTTTTCATTTCGCATTGTTTCGTTGCTAGATTTATAATCTCTTTGCGTTTCTGGGCTAGAAATAAGTATTTCGGGTTTAATATCTAATATATTATTAAATTCTGAAAGTTTTTTTGAAAATAAATCTTGAGTTGTTTGGTCTTTAATCTCTACATTAAGGTATCCTAGTTTTATTTTATTTGAAGGTGTAATAAAGATATCTCGTCCTATTTCTTTGCTGGAAATAAGATTTTTATTTTCGGATATAAACATTTTAATTTTTGATTTTTTGAATATTAAAACTTCACTATCGGTTAAAATAGATTCAGTGGTAAAAAAATCTTTAAAAAATATTGTTTCTTTTTGAAAGTAGCATTTCCAAAAAGCAGTATCTTCTTCGTGTGAATAAAAAGTATATTGTTTTTCATTGGGGTTCCATTTCCAGTTGATTTCACTGTTTTTTACAGCATGTCCAAGTATTGGTCCAATATCGTTTAAAATTTCTGAACGATTTAAATTGGTAGAAAAATTTGGGTTAAAATCGGCTGTAATTACTCCTCTTGTATTTTTTGTATTTACTGAATCTCTGCATGTTTCAATAATTGGAGATGTTGGACCTGTGTATTTATTTATGGTATTTGTTGTAAAATCAGCAGAAAAATTTGGATTTGCACCTAATAAATTAGTTAGTATATCAGTTTTTTTTGTGTTGCTTTGTTGTATGAGTTGCGTAAAATAAATGCTGATTGCAATTGTTATGATACTGGCTATAGCAATGATTTTTATATTAATCTTAGTTTTTGTTTTTTGAATCATATTTATGTTTATATTATATTGAAATTATATTGAAATTATATTTCAGAATATTATACCAATGTTTTATTGATTTTAAAAGTTTATTTTATTAGTATTAATTTAATATATTTTTTAATAATTATTTATGATTTTTCAAAATTCTTCTTTTGTGTTAACTGGTGGGCATGTAATAGATCCTAAAAATAATATTGATAAAAAATGTGATATTTTGGTTGAAAATGGAATTATTATTGAGATTGGGGATATAAATGTAAAAAATAGTAATTCTGATATAAAAAAAATAGATGTATCTGGAAAATATATTTTTCCTGGATTGATAGATTTGCAAGTGCATTTACGAGAGCCAGGTCGAGAAGATAAAGAAACAATAGAAACGGGTTTAAAATCGGCTCTTTGTGGTGGAATTACATCAGTAGTTTCTATGCCAAATACAACACCGGTTACGGATTCTCAGGCGACTGTAGAGTTTCAAATTGCGAGAGCTGAAAAATTAAATTTAGGAAATTTGTATCCTGCAGGGGCTATTACAAAAGGGCAAAAAGGAAAAGAAATTTCTGAAATGTGGGAAATGAAAAATTCTGGAATTGTGGCAATTACAGACGATGGAGTTGATGTTCAAGATGAAGGAATTTTGGAAAAAGCAATGGAATATGCAAAAACTCACGATTTAGTATTAATGAGTCATTGTCAAAATGAAGCACTTTCAGCGGGAGGTGTTTTACACGAAGGAGAGGTTTCTACAAAATTAGCACTTCCTGGTATTTCACCTCAAGCAGAAGATTTAGCGGTGTATAAAAATTTGGTATTAGCTGAAAAAACAGGTTGTAAGTTGCATTTATTACATAATTCTACAAAAGAATCGGTGAATTTAATTAAACAATTTAAAGCACGAGGTGTAAATGTTTCGGCAGAAACATGTCCTCAGTATTTAACACTTACAGATGCTGTATGTGATAATTACAATACTCAGGGAAAAATGTATCCACCAATTCGTTCTCAAGAGCACCAAGATGCTTTAATTGAAGGTTTAAAGGAAAATACAATTTCTGTTATTTCAACAGATCATGCTCCGCATTTATGGTTTGAAAAAGAAAAACCATTTATGGAAAGTGTGTGGGGAAGTGTTGGGGTAGAGTGTTCTTTTGCTCTTTGTTATACAAGATTAGTAAAAACCGGAGAACTATCTCTTTCTGATTTATTGGCAAAAATGACATTTCAACCAGCTGATGTAATTTCTGTTAAAAGAGGGGATTTATCGGTTGGAAGTGTTGCAGATATTGCAGTTTTTGACCTTGAAAAAGAATGGGAAATAAAAGTAGATGAAATGCAAACGAAAGGGGGAAATTGCGTTTTTGAAGGAATGAAAGTTTTTGGAAAGCCGACTCATGTTTTTGTGGCTGGAGATGAAAAATTAGCTAAAATTTAGGTAAGGAATATCTGCAAAACTTATAATTTTTTTATTTTTAATATTGACTTTGGGTTTGATATTTAGATATATTGTGTTTAATGTAAAGCATTGTTATTTAATTAAAAGGTTATGTTGAAAAAGTTTGGAATTTATGTTTCTTCTATTGCAGTTTTTGTAATAGGTGGTTTTGCATTATTGGGTGATACATCGGCGATGGGGTATACTCCATTAGTTATGAGTGATGGTGTTATTTCTAATATACAAAAGAACGATAGGATTCTTGTTAATGCTAATTTTTGTAGTACGGCATCTGTGTCAATGTTTATTGCTATATCTCCCGAGATGAATGGTGTAAAAATGGCGAATGGACAAAGTTATGAGTTTGATGCTGGTCAGTGTTTAGATGTTGAGTTTTCTTATCCAATATTAACAGAAACAGCAGAGCGTGCAGGCATAATAAGTGATAGGCATGTTCAGTTGAGTTATAGTATTAGTGTTGAAGGTGTTTATGATGCTTATTCAATAAATGTAGGAGAGATGGATATAAATATGGATCCTGTTTATTTTAAATCAATGCAATATTCATTGGATAGGCAAAATCAATCAGCATTTACTGATATTTCATTTGGAAGTGAATATTTTGATGCGGCTCAATATTTTCATTCTCAAGAATTAATTAATGGGTATGATGACGGATCATTTAAACCAAGTAATTTAATTACTCGTGCAGAATTTACAAAAATAATTTTATTAGCTGCAGGATTTAAAACAGGTATAGACATTTCAACAATGCAGGATTCTCAGTATTTGAAACGAACACATAATGTATTTTCTGATGTAGTTTTATCGGATTGGTATGACAAATATATATATTTTGCGTACAATAAAAATATATTGGGTGGTTACAATATGGGATATAAAACGGAGTTTCGTCCAAATAATAATATAAATTTTGCAGAAGCATCAAAAATAATTGTAAACACATTGGTTCGTCCAACTGAACCAACGGCTGTTGGACCATGGTATTCTGAATATATTTTGATATTAAATGAGTTAGATGTGATTCCTGCTTCTTTGATAACAGTGTCTTATGAAGGAGACAGAGCAGCGAAAGTTGATAATAATTTAACAAGAGGACAAATGATTCAAATTGTTTATTATATCTTACAATCGAATAATACGCTGATTTCTTCTTCTGAAATTTCGAGATAAATAGTTAAATAAATAATAATAAAATGGAAAGAACTACTAAAATTAAGCTTGTTATTTATTTTATAGGTTTTATATTGCCAATATTGGGAATGATGAATTGTCAAGGTTGGAATGAAGGAAGTGGTGTAGTTTCTGATTGTATAATAGATTGTATTTTGTTTCGTTCTTATGCAGATTTTTACTATGGATTATTATTAATATCTACTTTTATGGTATTAATACCATTAGGAATTTATTCTATTATTGTTATATTTTTAGCAAATTTTTTATCTAAGCGTTTATGATATTAGAAATAGTACTTTCTTCTTTGTTATTTGGTGTTCCAAATTTTGAAAATATTATAGATAATTCTGTACAGAAAACTTTTGAATTTTCTGAAAAAATAAAAAATAAAAAAATAGTTTCTGAATATCATAAAAATATTCAGAAATTTGCAAATCATAAAAAATATCCAAAAGATACACAATTTGTGTTGCTTGCATTTGATGGGTCGTATTCTCTTGATATGTGGCAACGAACTTTGGATTTTGCAGAAAAAATGAAATTACAGAAAAAACCTGTTAGATTTACATATTTTATTAGCGGTGTATATTTTGTTCCAGAAGCGTTGAAAAATGTATACGATTTAGATGGGTATAGAACTGGTCATTCTGATATTGGTTGGGGGGATGATATAGATGATATTACGAAAAGATTTGCTTTTGTAAATGATGCGTATAAATTTGGTCATGAAATAGGCTCACACGCCAATGGGCATTTTAATGGAAGTAATTGGACTCAAAAACAATGGGAGCAAGAATTTGAATATTTTAATAATTTTATTTTTTTAGAAGATAAAAATTTTCAAAAAGAATTGAAAAACAAAAAAGCAGGAGTTATTTTCCCAAAATCAGAAATCACTGGTTTTAGAGCTCCGCTTTTGGGGCATAATAATGCAATGTTTAAAGCATTGAAAAATTATGGTTTTACATATGAAACAAATAAAGTTTTTATGCAAAATAGAATGGTTGAAAAGGGTGATAAAAATCATAATGGTGATATCTGGAATTTTCCTTTGTATGGGGTAAATATTGCAGGGAGAAATACTATTGCTATGGATTATAATTTGTATTATTTGCAAACAAAGGCAAAGAGTATTTTAAAATTTGGAACTCAAGGCTGGAAAAAAGCACATGATAATGTCTTGAAGGGGTATTTAAATTATTTTTACAATCATTATAATAATTCTGAAAATTTAGAAGATGTTAAATTTAAAGCACCTGTAACTATTGGTCATCATTTTTCATTATGGAATGATGCTTTGTATTGGGTGGTAATGAAAGATTTTGCAAAAGAGGTGTGTGGGAAAGAAAAAGTTGTATGTGGAACAGGACAAGAATATGAGGCTTTTTTAGAGAGTTGGGGGAAATAATATTTTATAAAAAAAGCTACTTATTTTATTTATCTAGTCTTGGCTGATTTTTTCAGTCAAGATTATTTTTGTTAATTTTTATATTGAAAATCTATATGTAGTGTGTAAATATGTTTTTACGCAACAATATGTGGTGTTTTTTTTATTTTTTAAAAGATTTTTTATATGTTATCAAAAGTTATAAAAAGAAACGGTCAAACTGTTGATTTTGATAAGCACCGTATTATTGAGGCTATTAAAAAATCTGAAAAGCAGGCTGGGGTTATAGACACTGAATTTGCTGAAAATATTACAGATCAAGTTTTGAATCATTTGCATGAAAATTTTGATTGCAGTGCAAATATTCCAACTGTGGAACAAATTCAGGATTTAGTAGAAAAATTTTTAGCAGAAAGTGGAAATTTTGAGATTGCAAAAGCGTATATTTTGTATAGAGCAGAACAAGCAAAAAAACGAGCAGAAGCACGCCTTGAAGAAATGCAAAAAATTGATCAGCATTTGTTGAAGGTTACAAAACGATCTGGAAAAAAACAAATTTTTTCTGAAAAAAAATTACAAAAAGTTTTTGCACGAGTTTCAAAAGGGTACGAAGAAACATGTACATTTGAAGAAGTGTATGAAATTATTAAATTAATGATTATTGACGGAATTGAAACAAAAAAACTAATAAATATTATGCGAAAAGCATGTGTTGATTGTATAACAATAGAAAATATCAATTGGCAAAATATTGCAGGACGATTGTTTACAATAGAATTGTATAAAGAAGCATCAAAAAATAGAGATATAAAAATATCTGAAATTTATAAACCAGAAGTATTTTTAAAACATTTCAAAGATTATATTGCTAAAAAATATTATTATACTGATTTTTGTGAATATTATTCAGATGAAGAAATTTTAGATTTAGCATCAGCAATAGATAAAAAGCGAGATTTTGAGTATGGCTATTCAACAATGTTGGCTTTTGTAAACAGATATTTATTAAATCCAAATAAAATTGTGCATGAATTACCACAAGAAATGTATTTGGCGGTAGCAATGTTTTTGGCAATTCCAGAAAAAAAAGAAAATAGAGTAGAAATTGCAAAAAAAATGTATGAAGTGTGCTCATCTCAAAAATTATCACTTCCAACTCCAACTCTGTTAAATGCTCGAACAAATTATCATCAGCTAAGTTCTTGTTTTAAGTTAAATATCGACGATGATTTACGGGCTATTTATCATCAGTTGGAAAATATGGCTCAAATTTCTAAATTTGGTGGAGGGATTGGTGTGTATTGTGGAAATATTCGTGCAAAAGGTTCTTCTATTCGATATGTTGAAAATGCTGCAGGAGGCGTTATCCCTTGGGTGAAAGTTATGAATGATACTGCAACAGCGGTGAATCAATTGGGAAGTCGCAATGGTGCAATAAGCCCAACTTTAGATGTTTGGCATAAAGATATTTTTGATTTTTTAAATCTTCAGACGGAAACGGGAGATATTAGGTCTAAAGCTTTTGATATTTTTCCTGCAATCTCAATTCCTGATATTTTTATGAAACGAGTTCAAGAAAATAGAAACTGGACATTGTTTGATCCGTATGAAGTAGAAAAAGTTACTGGAAAAAAACTTCAAGATGTATTTTCTGATGATTTTGAAAATTTTTATGCTGAATGTGAAAATAATCCAAAAATAAAATTGAAAGAAACAGTTTCTGCAAAAGATTTAATGAAAGAGGCGTTAAAAGCTACTGTTGAAACAGGAATGCCATATTTCTTTTTTAGAGATACTGTAAATAAAGTAAATCCAAATAAACATGCTGGAAATATTTATGCTACGCAATTATGCACAGAAATTTGCCAAAATACATCACCTGCAAAATTTTCAGAAGAAGTTTTAACAGAAGAAAATGGAAAAACTGTTGTAAATATTAAGCACGAAACAGGGGATAGTGTTGTGTGTAATCTTGCTTCGGTTAATGTTGCAAAAGTAAATACTACGGAAGAAATGGAAAAAGTTTTTCCAGTTGCTGCACGAGTTTTAGATAATGTTATTACGCTAAATTTATATCCAATTAAAGAATCGGAATATACTGCAAAAAAATATCGGTCTATTGGTCTTGGATTTATGGGATTAGCCGAATATTTAGCATGTCAAAAATTAGCATATGATAAACCAGAAGCACGAGAACATGTAGATAAACTTTTTGAACAATATGCGTATCATACTTTAAAATCTTCAAATGATTTAGCACAAGAACGAGGACAATACGAGCTTTTTGCAGGGTCTGAATGGTCGAAAGGTATTTTATTTGGACGAGATGAAAAATGGTATAATACAGAAAATAAATCAGTTTCTTCTGAAAAATGGTCAGAATTAATTTCAAATATTAAAGAAAAAGGACTACGATTTGCATACCACCTTGCACCAGCCCCAAATACTTCTACTGCAGGTGTTGTTGGAACCACAGCAGGACTTTTACCGATTTACAAACGATTGTTTGTAGAAACAAATTCTATTGCTCCAGTTGTAAATGTTGCACCAAATTTATCTCAAGAAAATTTTTGGTTTTACAAAGAATACCAACGATGTGATATGAGTGATGTAATTGATATGTTTGGTGTTATTTATAAATGGATTGATCAATCTGCAAGTTTTGAATGGATGATAAATCCAGCAGAAACTTCTCCAGCCGATTTATACGGATATTACATGAAAACATGGCAAGCTGGAATAAAAACAGTGTACTATGTACGGTCTATGAGTGGAGAAATTAAAGAAGATTGTGAGAGTTGCAGTGGGTAAAATTTATGATAGAATCAATTTTTAGTTGGTTCTATTTTTGTGTTTGGTATAAATGATTATGAGGCAAATTCTTCAAGGGAAGATGCGTCTGTTCGTTTTTTTAGTTTTTTGGTTGGTGTTGATATTTTAAGAAAATCAAAAAGTGTCCAACAAATTTATAAAGGTGGATTTAAGTGTTTTGAAATTACAGGACTTTCTAAAGAGAAAAAATAATAATAGTGCACTTGAGGGAGGAGATTTTTGATGGAAATAGGGTCTTGTATTTAATTTCTACATTTTATAAAAAATCATATCAAATAAAAAAATATTCAATAGTAATTGTCTAAAATAATATTGAGAAAATAATTTTTTATATGTATGATAAATATAAATTTTTTAAATTTACTTATTATTTAACAAAAAAATATGGAATTGATGTACGAAGCAGATGCTGATGCAAAATATTTAGATGGAAAACAAGTTGCAGTTATTGGATACGGAGCTCAAGGGCGAGCTCAAGCTCTTATGATGCATGATTCTGGTGTAAATGTTGTAGTTGGAGTTCGAGAAAAAGGAGCTTCTTGGGAGCTTGCAAAATCTGATGGTCTTCAAGTTTCAACAATTTCTGAAGCTGCTAAATCTGCTGACATTATTCATATTTTAATTCCAGATGAAGTACAAGCTGATGTTTATGAAAAAGAAATTAAAGAATATATCGTAAGTGGAAAAACGCTTTCTTTTTCTCATGGGTTTAATATTATTTTTAATAAAATTACTCCACCAGAAGGAGTTGATATAATTATGGTAGCTCCTAAAGCACCTGGTACAGAAGAAAGAAAAGTATACCTTGAAGGATTTGGAGTTCCTGCACTTATTGCAATGCATAGAGATGAAACAGGAAATGCAAAAACAACTGCACTTGCAATGGCACACAGCATGAATTTTACAAAAGCTGGAGTAATGGAGTGTACATTTGAACAAGAAACATATGAAGATTTATATGGAGAACAAGTTGTTCTTTGTGGTGGAGCTGTAGAATTGGTAAAGGTTGGGTTTGAAGTATTGACTGAAGCAGGATATCCAGCAGAAATGGCATATTTTGAATGTTTACATGAATTAAAATTGATTGTAGATTTAATGTATGACGGAGGAATTGATCATATGTATAATGTTGTTTCTAATACTGCAGAATATGGTGGTAGAACAGTTGGACCAAAAATTATTACAGCAGAAACGAAAAAAGCAATGCAAGAAGCATTACGACGAGTTGAGACTGGAGAATTCACAGAAGAATATTTGGCAGACTTTAAAAATGGATTTAAAAACTTAAATGCTTTACGAGCAGAAACAAAAGTTCATCCAATTGAAGTGAAAGGTGCTGAAATTCGTAAATTATTTGAAAAAAAATAAAAAATTTAAAATTTATTTTCCCCCCATTTTTATGCGTAAAATTTTTATTGGAAATGATCATGCCGGTCCAGAATATATACAAGAAATTATTTCATATTTAAAAGGTAAAAATTACGAAGTAGAACATGTTGGAAGTTTTGATGATTCATCTGTTGATTATCCAGATTTTGGAGAAGCATGTGCAAGAAAAGTTGTTGCTTTAAATGAAAAAAATGAAAATTCTGCATTTGGAATTGTTATTTGTGGAACAGGATTGGGGATTGGAATTGCTGCAAATAAAGTAAAAGGAGTGCGATGTGCTCATTGTGTAAGTCCTCATTATGCAGAAATGGGAAGATCTCATAATGATGCAAATATGATTTCTTTGGGGGCAAGAGTTATTGATATTGAAAATGCAAAGATTATTATTGATATGTTTTTAACTACAGAGTTTGAAGGTGGGCGACATCAGCGAAGGGTTGATAAATTAAATGCTATTGTTTAGGTGTTATATTAAAAACTAAATAAAATATTTATTTAAATTTTTATTTGTGTAATAATATTGTAAATAAAGTAATTATCTTTTTTATATTTCTGTATGACTTCACTTCATATTGGTTTATCGGCACAAGAGCAAGAAGAAAAATTGATTAAAATTCGAAATAATAGAGATTTGTCAACATTTGATGTTGTTTCTATTGATGATTTAACGGTTGAAGATATTCATCTTATATTAGAAATTGCAGATGAAATGAAAAAATCAGGAACGCGAAAGTTGGGGCTTTTAAAAGGTGCAACAATTGTAAATGCTTTTTATGAAAATTCTACACGAACAAAAACAAGTTTTGAAATGGCGGGAAAGCATTTGGGGGCAGATACTATAAATATTTCAGGAAGTTCATCTAGTGCAAAAAAAGGAGAAAGTTATCAGGATACAACAATGACTTTGGCTGCATACGGAGCACAGGTGATTATAGTAAGGAGTGAATATTCAGGACTTCCAGAGCAATTAACAAAACATGTTCCGTCAAGTATTATCAATGCTGGAGATGGTTGGCATGAGCATCCTTCACAAGCACTTTTAGATGTAAAAACAATTATAGATCATCACGGAACTCTTGAAGGAAAAATTATTACAATGGTTGGAGATATTATGCATTCTCGTGTTTTTGGTTCTGTTGCACGAATTATTAAAAAATTAGGAGGTAAATTACGAGTTGCGTGTCCATTAACCTTTGTTCCAGAAAATGTAGAAAAAGTATTTGATATTGAAATTTTTACAGATATTGAAAAAGCATTGATTGGTGCAGATGTTGTATATTCTTTGCGAGTTCAAGAAGAGAGGGGAAGTGGTGGATTTATTCCATCATTGCGAGAATATTCAAAGACATTTGGAATTACAAAGAAAAGATTAGAGCTTGCAAATGAAAATGCTATTTTGATGCATCCAGGTCCTGTAATTCGAGATATTGATATGCATTCAGCACTTGTAACATTAGATGATAAGTCACGAGTTTTAGATCAGGTAGAAAATGGAATGGCTATTCGTGGAACACTTCAATGGTTGCTTGCAGATAGATGTGACGGAAAAGTAAAATCATGTATAAGAATATAAAAAACATATGAGTAAAAAAAAATCACCTTTTCAACTTTGGCCAGCTATAGATATTATTGATGGAAAGCCGGTTCGTCTTTTTAAAGGTGATTATTCTCAAAAAACAGAATATGATCATACATTTGAATCATTGGCAAAAACTTTCTCAGAGTTTGCATTTGGAATTCATATTATAGATTTAGATGGTGCAAAACGAGGAAAGCCTGTTAATTTAAAAGCAATTAAAATCATTGTTGACCACTCTGCCAACTCAATTGTAGAAGTTGGTGGAGGAATTAGAAATATGCAAAACTTAGATGAATTATTTAAGATAGGAGTTTCTCGTTGTATTTTGGGAACTTCAGCGTTGAAAGATCCAGAATTTCTGCAAACAGCTATAAAAAAATATGGTTCACACAAGATTGTTGTTGGGGTAGACTGTAAAAATAGAAAAGTTGCAACTCATGGTTGGGAAACAGAATCGACAGTTTCTGATATTGAATTTATTGCAAGGCTTGAAAAAGTAGGTGTACAAATTATAAATTATACTGATATTTCTACGGATGGAACATTGGAAGGATCTGCAGTAGAGATTTTTGAAGAACTCTATAATACATTTCCAAATATTAATTTTATTGGATCTGGTGGAATTGCTACAATTCAAGATATTCAAGAGGTCGAAAAAATAGGAATTTCTGGAATTATTTTTGGAAAAGCATTTTATGAAAATAGAATAACATTAGAAGAATTACAAAATGAAAAATATATGCATACATCAAAGCAGCCAAGACAATGATACTGGTGATAAAAATATAGAAGCTATTTATGATTTCATAATAAATAGTGTTCTTGCATATAATCCAAATATTTTAAAAAAACAAAAACAGATATTACATAATATTTTATATTTTTTACAAAAAAAATATCCTGATTTATTTGAATTAAGGATAATTATTCTGAAGGTGTTGTTAAAACTAGAGCCTGATATTCCTACAATTTTAGCATCTTTATTGCATGAATTAGAAGATGAAGTGGTGGATGGTAATGAAATTTCAGAATTATTATGTGTTGATGCTGTTTATATAGTTTTAGAGTTAAAAAAAATATCAGCAATTCATTATCAAAATGAAGAAAATGCAGAAATAATAAGAAGATATTTGCTTTTAAAAATTGAAGATGTTCGAGTTTTGTATATACGGCTTGCAAAAAGGATAGGTATTTTACAAAAAATTAAAGATAATAAAAATTCATACTCAGAAAAACAGAAAAACATAGCTTTAAACTCTGTTCATTATATTATTATACCTTTGTTATCACACTTGGGTTTGTATAAATTAAAAACAATTGCTGAAGATTTATATTTTGAAATTACAAATAAAAAAGAATTTGATTTTATCAAAAATAATACAAGAGATGTTAATTTTAAAAATGATTTGAATAATTTAAGTCATTTAAATTGTAAATTTACAGAAAAAATTCACCATATAAAGCATAATATTTCAGCTATATTGAAAAATCATAACATTATTGATATTGAAATTTTTGGAAGAAAAAAGGGAATTTTTTCTATTTATAAAAAAATAAAAATAAAAGATTATCATTCTATAAATGATGTTCAAGATATTTTTGCATTACGAATTATTACTTATTCTGTAGAAGATTGTTATAAGGTTTTAAGTGTATTGCATACAGAATATCAGCATGAGGAAGGGCATTTTATTGATTATATTGCAACTCCAAAATTAAATGGATATGAAAGTATTCATACTATTATTAAATATGAAAATCATTTTGTAGAAGTTCAAATTAGAACACAAGATATGGATTATAATGCAGAAGTTGGAACAGCTTCACATTGGGCATATAAAGGGATTCAGAATATTTCAAAAAATAAAAATAATTTTAAATTTGAAAATATTGATATATATGAAAATAAGCAATTTAATGCTTTAAAAAATTCTTTACCAAAAAAAATATATGCAATGACGCCAACAGGGGAAATAAAAGAGTTATCTGTAGGTTCAACACCAATTGATTTTGCATATTCTATTCATTCAGATATTGGGAATCACTGTAGTGGTGCTATTGTGAATGAAAAAATAGTCACTCTTTCTTATAAAATAAAAGAAGGGGATATGATTGGTATATTAACCGATAAAAATAAGTACCCAAAGAAAGAATGGTTAAATTTGGTTGTTTCGGATAGTGCTCGTCAAAAAATAAAATCATATTTATATTCTGTTGGAGAAAAAGTTTTATCTAAAATAAATAAAACTCAAAATAAAAAATTATCAAGTAATGTAAATAGTGTTAGTAGTGTTGGTGATGTAAGTCAGCTAGATAATAAGAATTATTCTGGTTTAGTTATCGGTGGGCAAAAAAATATGATTTATCATTTTGCAAAATGTTGTAATCCTGAGGATAAAAAAAATATTGTTGCGTATGCATCAAATACAAGAGATTTTGTTATTCATCACAAAAATTGTGAAAATTTAAAAAAACTTGATATATCTCGTATTTCATTAGTAGAAAAAAGAATTATTTCTTAAATTCTGGGTCAATTCCAACTCTAGATTCTTCTGGTAAAATTTGATTTTGATATTTAGAGCATTTTTTTTCTCCATATGGGACAAGTGCTTCCGAGCTCATATTCTCAAAGGCAAGCTGACAAATTCTCATTCCTGGATAAAGTGCAACGGGTACATTGTTTAGATTGGAAATTTCTAAAGTAATAGTTCCTTTAAATCCAGCATCTACAAATCCTGCAGTTGAATGTACTACAATTCCAAGTCGTCCAAGTGAAGATCGTCCTTCTACTCGTGCAACTAAATCGTTTGGAAGAGTTATGACCTCAGATGTAACACCTAAAATAAAATCACCTGGGTGAACTATAAAAGGTGTATTTTCATCTCTTTCATATAAATTTGTAAGAGGTTCTTCGTTCATTTTTTTTGGATCAAGCAATGCGATTTCTTGATGTTTATATACTTTGAAATATTTTCCAAGTCTTAAATCCATAGATGATGCATGAATTTGGCTTCGCCAATTAGTATCAGGGGAATCTATTATAATTTCTCCTGCATCAATTTTTTCAAAAATATGTTTATCTGATAAAATCATGATTTGTGTATAAATTTTTTAAATTTTTTCTATAACTGCAACAACTTCCATGTGAGGTGTGTGTGGAAACATGTCTACTCCTTGTGCTTCTTTCAATTTCCATCCATTTTTTTCTAATTCTTGTACATCTCGCTCCAGTGTTGATGGGTTACAAGAAATATATACCAGTTTTTTTATTGGTAAATCTATTACATATTGTAATGCTTTTGGGTGCATTCCAACTCGTGGAGGATCTATAATTATCGTGTCAAAATCGTCTTGGTCTAAAACTTCTGGTAATGCGTCTTCAACTTTTGCGGCTAAAAATTCAGTGTTTTCAATGTTATTTATTTTAGCGTTGTGTTTTGCTTGTTTTACTGCTTCTCTTACCATTTCTATTCCAACAATTTTATTGGCATCGTTTGCACAATAAATACCAATTGTTCCTGCTCCACAAAATAAATCTAAAACATTTTTATCTTCTGTGTCTCCAATTTTTTCTTTTACGGTATCATATAAAACTTCAGCACCTTTTGAGTTTGTTTGAAAAAATGCAAATGGAGAAATTTCAAAGTCCATTTTTCCTAAAGTTTCTAAGATTCTTGAATCTCCGTATAGGGTAGAAATTTCAGGATTATTTATTGCATCGCTTCGTCCTGAGTTTACTGTTTCTAAAATTCCTGTAATTTGTGAACCTTCTGGAAGTTTAAAATCTAAAATACTTGAAACAAGTCGTTCCCAAAATTTTTCTTCTTGATGAGAATGTACTACAAAATTAACAAGAATATCACCTGTTTCTTTCGATTCTCTAATAATTAAAGCTCTCCAAAATCCTTTTGAAATGAGTGGGTTCCACGGTGCTTTTTTTAAACAATTTGTTTTTTTTAAGATAGTTTCAATTTCTCTTCTAATAATATTTGTAGCTTCGCTTGCTAAAAATACATCGTCTATAGAAATAACAGAAGACCATGAACCAGTCGGATGAAAACCAATGGCAACTCCTTCGTCTTTCCATATTTTTTTTCCATCTATTATTTCTCGAGTCATTGTTTCGTATCCAATCGAAAATTCCATTTTATTTCGATATCCAAAAACTTCTGGAGATGCTTTAAATTCTGGAAGTTCTATATTTTTGTAATTTCTAAAAATTTCAGATAGTTGTCCGTGTTTAATTTTTAGCTGATTTTCGTATGAAATATTTTGATATGGGCATCCTGGTAATGCATTTCGTTGTTCTGATATATCTATTTCAAGAGGAGACCGAGTTAAAATTTCTTCAATTCTTCCTTCTGCATAGCTTTTTTTCTTTTTTGTAACAAGATATACAATTTTTTGACCTTCAATTCCATTTTTAATTAAAACTTTAAATCCTTCAATGGTAATAATTCCTTTTCCTCCAAAAACTGTTTTTTCAACAGTTCCTATGTATTTTTTATTTTTTGAAAATTCTTCAAGTGTTGGATTTTCTATAATATTTTCTGTAATTTCTAATTCTGACATGAGTATAATTTTTTAATATATAAGTATAATTTGTATATATATTATCATGTTTGTGACATATGAACTATTTATTTTATTAAATTCTTAGTTCTTTATTATTTGTAATAAAAAAATTCTCTTATATATATTGTATACAAAATCTGGTTTGGTAAAAGTTTCTAAAATAAATAAGGAGAATAATACATTGGATACTGCATTTGGGGTAAATGGAATATTGGATTTAAATCAATCTCCTGGTATTTTATCAGAAAATACAATAGTGATATCTGATAAATATTTATATTTTCCAACATCTTCATATATTTATGCTATAAATATAGATTTAAATATTGTTACACATTCTAATTTTACTCCACCTTCTACATCCTCAATTTTTGTTAAGCAAAATAATTTTTATTATTTATCTGAATCTTCAGGTCAAATTTATATTTATAGAATGGATTTAGATTTATCTAATAAAAGTTCCATCGTTTGCATCTCTAGATGATGTACCAACACCAGAAACAGGTCAAGTTGTGTTAATTGGTTCTGTTTTAATTTTTATACCACTACCGTGTCTGTGTTGTGTATAAAAATTATTTCTTTTTTTTCTTAAAATTTTTCAGTTTTGTATTATTTTGTTGAAAATTAAAATTTTCAATTTTTTGTATTATATTTTCTACTTCTTTTTCTAAATGTGAATATTTGTATTTTTTAGATAAAACTTCTGAGTTTGGAAAAATAGTAATAAGAAATTTTTTATTACTATTTTTAGGTAATGATAGTGATATATTTTGAAAACAAGAAATTATAATTCTTCTGATCTTATTTCGTTTTACTGCACTTCTTTCAATTTTTTTAGAAGTAATAATTGCAGTTTTTGTATTTCCAAACCGAGCTGGTAAAAATTTTACACGAAAAAAAAGAGACTTCAGGGAAGCTCCTTTTCTAGAAACAAGCGATATTATTGATGATTTATTTAACCGACTATTTCTTTTTAAAGCCATAATCTATGTTAAAAAAATCATAAAGAAAATTATGCAGATAATCTCCATCGTCCTTTAGATCGTCGAGCTTTGATAACAGCTCGTCCTCCCGGTGTTCTCATTCGTTTAAGAAATCCATGTCGTCTTTTTCGTCGTCGTTTATTTCCTTTAGAAAGCATCTTTTTTTTAATTAAAAGTAATTTTTAAGTTTTTGATTTTTTAAATGGTGGACCTGAGAAGAGTTGAACTTCTGACCTCACGATTATCAGTCGTGCGCTCTAACCAACTGAGCTACAGGTCCATTTATTGGCTACCCTGCTAGGATTCGAACCTAGGAATGACGGGATCAAAACCCGCTGCCTTACCGCTTGGCGACAGGGTAATTGTATTTTAGCGAAAAATACTTTCTCATAATGGTGGTATTTTTGTCAAACAAAAAAATTATGGTGACACGAGGCAGATTTGAACTGCCGACCTCGGGGTTATGAGTCCCGCGCTCTAACCAACTGAGCTACCGTGTCATTATGATAAGCATACGCAAAATATATGATAATAGGTTTTTTATGTATATGCAATATTATTTTAAAAAAAATAATTATATTAAGTGTTTTAAATTTTTCTCTTGTTTTTAATACTAAAGAAATACTATAATACGCTTACATTATAGTATTTCTTTTCGGTTTTGATTGAGTAATGAAGAAAAAGAAGGCATTTTTATAGTGTTTTTCTTGTATTTATATTATTTTTTTATTACTTTTTATTGTATGCCTAAAGCATTAAAAAAAGATTTGTTTACTCAAAAGCCTACAAAGGTTGTGAATGGACGATACTTTTTCTCGGAAAGTGAAGACGCAGAATATTTACCAAACTTAATTCAGGTTCAACTTGATTCATATGATGATTTCCTAAAAAATGGGATTCATGAAATGCTTCAAGAAATTTCTCCGTTACAAGATTTTTCTGGGAAAAAAGTAGAAGTTCATTTTTTGAAGCATTCTTTAGAAGAAGCAAAAATTGACCCAGAAACTGCAAAAAGAGACAATCTTTCGTATGAAGCAAATCTGAAAGTAGAAGTAAAATTGGTTAACAAAGAGACTGGTGAAATTAAACAGCAAGAAGTTTTTCTTGGTGTAATGCCTTTAATGACAGAAAAAGGTACCTTTGTTATTAATGGTATTGAACGAGTTGTTGTAAATCAAATTGTTCGATCTCCGGGTGCATTTTTCTCTAGGTTACAGGGGGTTCCTGGTGCTTTTGCTACAAAAATCATTCCTCGTAGAGGGGTTTGGTTAGAAATTGAATCTGATAAAAAAGGGTTGCTGTATGCAAAAATTGATAGGAAACGAAAATTTCCTGCAACTCAATTAATGCGTATTTTTGGGTATGAAACAGATGCAGATATTGTTGAAGCATTTGGAGATATGCATGAAGCAGATAGAGAAGTTTTATTAAAAACTCTTGAAAAAGATTCGGCAAAAACAGTAGCAGAAGCGTATCAATCAATTTATCGAAAAATTAGACCAGGGGATATGGCAACGGCAGAAAATGCAAAATCTCTTGTAGATTCAATGTTTTTTGATTTTAGAAAATATGATTTAGGTCCTATTGCTCGATATAAATTAAATAAACGATTTAATCTTAATAATCCAGATAATAGAGAAAATAGGATATTTCAAATTTCTGATTTTCTTCCAATTATGAAAGAGTTAATTCAATTAACTGCAAAAACTGGGGGAACTGTGGATGATATTGATCATCTTCAAAATAGACGAATTCGAAGTGTTGGAGAGTTGGTAATGAATAAATTTAGAGTTGGATTGATGCGAGTTGATCGAATTGCAAAAGACCGGATGACAGTTGTTGACTTGGAGGCAATTACGGCGGTTCAAATTGTAAATTCAAGACCTATTACGGCGGCAATGCGAGAGTTCTTTGCAAGTTCTCAGCTTTCTCAATTTATGGATCAAATTAATCCATTGGCAGAGTTGGCGCATAAACGGCGAATTTCTACAATGGGACCTGGGGGGCTTTCTCGAGAGCGAGCAGGGTTTGATGTTCGAGATGTGCATTCATCTCATTATGGACGAATTTGTCCTATTGCTACGCCGGAGGGACCAAATATTGGATTAGTATTACATTTTGCGTCATATGCAAAAGTTAATCAATATGGATTTATTACAACTCCTCTTCAGGTTGCAAAAAAAGAACTTCCAGTTTCTGGAGATTTGGTTGGACGAATTTTAAATGAAGATATTGTAGGTGCAAAAATTGGAGATTTTATTTCTGAAGATTTAGCAAAAAAAATTGAAAAATCTGGAAAGGAGACTGTGCAATTAAAATCTTTTGTAGATGCAGATATTCATTATTTAGATGCAGCAGAAGAGGAAAATATTGTAGTAGGACAACTTGCTGGAAATGTGGATGATTATGGAAATGTAATTGGAGATGTAATTCCTGCTCGAATTAAGGGTGAGGCTTTACTTGTTCCGGCTGATTCTGTGACACATTTTGATATTTCTTCAAAACAAATTGTTTCTGAGACTACAGCACTTATTCCATTTTTGGAAAATGATGATAATACTCGGGCTTCAATGGGATCAAACATGCAACGGCAAGCAGTTCCTTTGGTAACACCTCATTCTCCAATTGTTGGGACAGGTCTAGAAGGAGAGGTTGCAAGGGCTGCAGGTACTGCAATTATAGCAGAAGAAGAAGGTGAGGTTGTGGATGTAGATGCAAGAGAGCTTACAGTTCAATATAATTCAGGGAAAAGAAGAACTCATGAAATTCCAAATTATGTTCGGTCTAATCAAACAACATGTTTTCATTTTAGGCCAGTTGTTTCAATAGGGCAGAAAGTTGTAAAAGGTCAAACTCTTATAAATGGGGCATCAACAGAAAATGGAGAGTTAGCTCTTGGACAAAACCTCGTTGTAGCATATATGCCATGGGAAGGATATAATTATGAAGATGCGATTATTATTTCTGATAAAGTAGCTCAAAAGGGGATGTATGATTCAATTCATATTGAAAATTTTGCAATTGATATTAGGGAAACAAAACTTGGAAATGAACAAGTTACGCGAGATATTCCAAATGTTGGAGATGCAAAACTTGCAAATCTAGATGATGAGGGAATTATCAGAGTGGGGTCGTGGGTAAATGATGGTGATATTATGGTTGGTAAAATCACTCCGAAGGGAGAGGTTGAATTGACTCCAGAAGAGCAACTTCTTCAATCAATTTTTGGAGAAAAAGCAAAAGATGTTCGAGATTCTTCACTTCGTCTTCCAGGAGGGGAAGGAGGAAAAGTTATAAATATTCAAGTATTTACAAAAGAAAAAGGGCATGATTTACATCAAGGAGTTTTAAAACAAATTCGTGTATATGTAGCTCAAACTCGAAAAATTCAAGTAGGGGATAAAATGGCAGGGCGACATGGAAATAAAGGGGTTATTTCAAAAATTGTTCCTCGGGAAGACATGCCATTTCTTGCTGATGGAACGCATGTTGATATTATATTAAATCCACTAGGGGTTTCGTCTCGTATGAATATCGGGCAAATTTTAGAAACACATTTAGGGCTGGTTGGTAAAAAACTGGGTGTTAAATTTGCGACTCCTGTTTTACATGGTATTTCTTCACAAGAAATTACTCAATTTCTGAAAGATGCAGATCTTCCAGAGGATGGGAAAACTCAATTATTCGATGGAAAAACAGGAGATCCATTTCAATTTAAAACAACAATGGGTGTTACATATATGATTAAATTAAATCATCTTGTTGAAGATAAACTTCATGCTCGTTCTGTTGGTCCATATTCTATTGTTACGCAACAGCCTCTGGGAGGGAAAGCACAACAAGGGGGGCAACGGTTCGGAGAAATGGAAGTTTGGGCTCTTGAGGCATATTCTGCTTCGCATATTCTGCAAGAAATGCTAACTATTAAATCTGATGATGTAGTTGGTCGTTCAAAAGCATATGAATCAATTGTGAAAGGATTACCTCTTCAAAAACCAAATATTCCAGAATCATTTAATGTACTTCTTCATGAATTACGAGGTCTTGGATTAGAAGTTGATTTAGAAAATGAAAATAATGAAGAGATTAGTTTAGGTCTTGATGCTTTATATACAGATGGAGATTCTTCAATTCCAGAAGAAGATAAGGTTTCTGAATTAAACTCATTGAAGCATGAAACTAATGCTGAATTAAATGCGGAGGTTCATGGAGATATTCCTCCAGTTCAAGAAGGGGAAATTTAATTTATTTATGAGCAGTATGAAAAATTTGAATAATCTCAAAACTGTAAATTCTGTAACGCTTCTTGGAAAAATTGCAAGAGTGCCAGAACAAAAAAATATTACATCGGGGAGAAAACTTTCAGTGTTTTCTCTTCAAACACAAAATGATGATAAGTATTCATCTTTAGAGTTTCATAATATTGTAGCTTGGGATGAAATATCAGAAAGTGTTAATACATGTAATTTATCAGATATTGTGTATATAGAAGGCTCTATTAAAACACGAAATTTTATAAATAAACATAATGTAAAAATTTATAAAACAGAAATTATTGCTCATAAAATAATTCTTTTATCTTCAGAAGAAAATAATTCTATAACTCAAGAAGAAGAAAAAACTTTTTTTTCTGCTTCCAAAAAAGACTTTTATTCATAAATATAAACTATAAAAGGTTTTAAAAAAATTAAAAAAAGTTTTAAAAAATATACTCTTAATAAAAATTGTTGTATGAAACAAGTTGATAATGATTTCGCGTCAATTTCTTTGAAAATTGCTTCGCCAGAATTGATTCATGAATGGTCTCATGGAGAAATTACAAAACCAGAAACTATTAATTACCGAACTCAACGGCCAGAACTTGATGGTCTGTTTTGTGAGCGAATTTTTGGTCCTTCTAAAAATTATGAATGTTATTGTGGAAAATACAAGCGAATCCGATATAAAGGGATTACTTGTGAAAAATGTGGAGTAGAGGTAACAAAATCTATTGTTCGTCGAGAGCGAATGGGGCATATAGATTTATGTGTTCCTGTTTCTCATACATGGTATGTTCGGTCTACACCATCTCGAATTGGGATTGCATTAGACATGCCAGTAAAAACTTTAGAGCAAATTTTATATTTTGCTTCATACATGATTACAAATGTTGATGAATCAGAAAGAGGAAATGTAAAACTGGAGCTAACAAATCAGGCTAAAAAAGCTAAAAAAGATATTCAAGATAATTTTAAAAAAGAAGAGGTTCGAGTTCAGGCAGAAATTAGAGATGGAAATTTGAACAATTCAGATTTAGAAAAATTGCAATCTGAATTTGCTGATAAGCTTGAAAATTTGCAAGAAGCAATGCGACAAGCAGAAGATGAACTTGAAAAAGTACAAGTTAAATCGGTTATTTCAGAAATTGAATACCGAAATCTAAGTATGAAATTTGGTCATATGTTTACGGCTGGAACAGGTGCAGAAGCGGTAAAAACACTACTTGAAAAAATTGATGTTGATGCAGAGCTTGCAATTTTAAGAGAAGAACAACCTGGTGCAACGGGGCAAAAACAAATTAAAATTATTCGAAATATTCAATTTTTTGAATCTCTTAAAAAATCAGGAATTAAACCGGAGTGGATGCTTATTACAACAATTGCAGTTATTCCTCCAGATTTAAGACCTATGGTTCAGCTTGATGGTGGTCGATTTGCAGCATCAGATTTAAATGATTTATATCGAAGAATTATTAACCGAAATAATCGTTTAAAAAGATTGTTATCTATTGGAGCTCCAGAAGTTATTTGTAGGAATGAAAAACGAATGCTTCAAGAGGCTGTTGATACACTTTTAAATAATTCACCTCGGTCTGGTCGAGTTGCATTTGCTTCTGACAAACGACAATTAAAATCTCTTTCTGATATGTTGAAAGGGAAACAAGGGAGATTTCGTCAAAATCTTCTTGGAAAACGGGTGGATTATTCTGGTCGATCTGTTATCGTAGTTGGTCCGCAATTAAAACTTCATCAATGTGGTATTCCTAAAAAAATGGGATTAAAACTATTTAAACCTTTTGTTATTGGGGCTTTAATTCAAAATGAATATACGCATAATGTAAAAGGAGCAGAAAAAATTATTGCTTCAAATGCAGGAATTGTTTGGGATTTATTAGAAGAAGTTATTTCAAATAAATATGTATTATTGAATCGGGCTCCAACTCTACATAGACTTGGTATTCAAGCTTTTTCTCCTGTTTTAATTGAAGGACGAGCAATTCAAATTCATCCACTTGTTTGTGCTGCATATAATGCCGATTTTGATGGAGATCAAATGGCAGTTCATTTACCGTTATCTGATGAAGCTCAAAAAGAAGCAAAAGAATTAATGCTGGCAACTACAAATATTTTAAAACTTTCTGCTGGTAATCCTATTATTACTCCGAGTCAAGATATGGTTCTTGGTTCGTATTTTATTACGACTATTCATGAAGGTCGTAAAGGAGAGGGGAATGTGTATGGTTCTATGCAGGAAGCAAAATATGCTTATGATACAGATAATCTTGATATTCAGGCAAAAGTTTCTATTCGATTGAATGGTGAAATTATTGAAGATACTTCGTATGGTCGAGCAGTTTTTAATGAAATTATTCCAGAGGAATTGGGGTATAGAAATGAGGTATTTAAAAATAAAGTAATTGATTCATTATTTACGGAAATTTTTGAAACAGTTACTCCAGAGCGAGTAGTTAAATTTGCAGACGATATTAAAGAGTTAGGTTTTAAATATTCTACAAAATCAGGATTATCAATTGGTATGAATGATATGGTCGTTCCAGAGGCTAGACATGCTGTATTAGATAAATCAACGGTATTGCTAGAAAAAGTAACAAATGCTTATAAAAAAGGTCTTCTTTCTGATGATGAGAGATATACTCATTCAATTAAAATTTGGGCTGATGCTAAAATTGAAATTTCAGAATCGATGGTTAAAGAGTTTAAAAAAGATACTCAAAATCATATTTATTACATGATTGACTCTGGAGCTAGGGGTAACTGGGGACAAATTACGCAAATGTGTGGTATGAAGGGCTTGGTAGCAAATCCGGGAGGGCGAACTATAGAACTTCCTATTAAATCAAATTTGAAAGGAGGATTTTCTATTGTAGAATACTTTATTGCAACGCATGGGGGACGAAAAGGGAAATCTGATACTGCCTTAAAAACAGCAGAAGCAGGATATTTAACTCGTCGTCTTGTAGATTCTGTTCAAGATACAATTATTAGAGAAGAAGATTGTGGAAATGATTTTCCATATGAAGTTACACGAGAAGATGCAAAATCATTAGGTGTTACTTTTGATCAACGACTTCTTGGGCGACATCTTGTAAAAGATTTAGCAGATGCAGATGGAGAACTTATTGGTGTGAGAAATCAAGAAATTGATAGACCAATGCTTAAAGTTATTAATGAAAAAGAAATTGAATCTGTTGAAATTAGAGCTATTCTTGATTGTACGGTTGAAAAAGGGGTATGTCAAAAATGTTATGGTCGAGATTTAGGAGATGATAAGCATGTTAAAATTGGTACTCCTGTTGGAATTATAGCAGCACAATCAATTGGAGAGCCTGGTACTCAGCTTACTATGCGGACTTTTCATATGGGAGGGGTTGCAGATGCTGGGAATGATATTACTCAAGGTCTTTCTCGAGTTGAAGAATTATTTGAAGCACGAAATCCAAAAACTCCTGCGACATTATCGAAAATTAATGGAAAAGTTTCATTTGAACGAACAAATAAATCGGTGACTATTCATGTTGAAGCACAAGAAAAAGGAAAAGATGTATATCCAATTTTCTCTGTAATGAAAATTTTAGTTTCAGAGGGTGATGTTGTAAAATCAGGAAAAATTCTTGCTAAAGGAACAACTATTATGCGAGCAAATTATCCAGGAACTGTAGAAAAAATTACAGAAACTGAAATTGTGGTAAAACATGATGAAAAGATTTCTGATCAGTATGACTTTCAGGGAAATGAAAATTTCTTAGTAGAAGATGGTCAAATGGTTAAATCTGGAGATCCTTTGATTTCAGGGCATTTTAATTTGAGAGAATTGTTACAGCAAACAAATTTTGCAACAGTTCAAAGATATATTACTCGAGAAATTCAAGGAATTTATGCTTCGCAAGGACAAACTATTCATGATAAACATATGGAGGTTATTGTTCGAGAGATGTTTTCTAGAATTCGAGTAATAGATAAGGGTGATTATACCGATTTAGTAAATGGAGAGCTTACTGATTATTATAAAGTTCTTAAATTTATTACAGAAAATCCAGATAAAAAAGCTCCAGTATTCGAAAGACAACTTCTTGGTCTTACAAGAAGTGCATTAACAACTGATTCATGGTTATCAGCAGCATCATTTCAAGAGACTATTAGAGTTCTTGTAGATGCATCTATATCTGGTAAAAAAGATACATTACATGGTTTAAAAGAAAATGTAATTATTGGAAAACTGATTCCGGCAGGGGAAACATTTCGAAAAAAATATGAAAAAGCACAAGCTGATAAAGTTGCAAAGTTGTAAAAATTAAAAGAATTATTTCTGAAGAAATTTTAAAAAATAACACCAGTAAAATGGTGTTATTTTTTAAAATAAAACAATGAATAAAAAATGCCCAAAATGTGAAGAAAAATTTATAAAAAAAAATGGTAAAAAACGAGGAAAACAAAATTATAAATGCACAAAATGCAAATATAGTTTTGTGAATAAATCTAGAAAAACAGAAGAAAAACAGAAGAAAAAAAAGAGAAAAATTATACAGAAAATATTCTGAACAACGACAAACATTAAAAGATTTATCAGAAGAAACTGGATACACAAAACAACATTTTTTGGTCGTGCAGGAGTAAAGAATTTATTAAAAAGTATGTTTCCTAATCTACCTATACAGCATTGTCAGTTTCATCAAAAACAAACAGTTCAACAATACATATCTAAAAATCCTAAATTATTATTTTCTTGGTATGAAAAATGAGATTTGTTTTTAAAAGAAAAAAGTTTAAATATCGGAACAGGAAGAAAAAGATATACTCATAGTCGACGTTAAAAATCCCAAATACAATAAATTCTATAGATGGTAGTTTTTTTCATTGGAAAAATAAAGTAAAACTTCACAGAGGATTACGACCAGATAGAAGAAAAAAAATGATTGATATTTTGATATTTAATTCATAAAAAAGAGAGAAGAAAATTTAAATTTTCTTCTCTCTTTTTTAGCAATTTTTGTAAAAATAGCACCCTATAAATGTTAATTAAGCCTAATAATGACCAACGGAAACGCAATAGCGGTGATAGAAGTGAAAGTAAAAGCTCACCCAGAAGATGTAAATGCACTAGAAAAAAAAGTAGAAAATTTCAAAAAACTTTTTCCAATTTATAAAGATTATACAATTTATGGAGGTCTTGCATCTCTAACAATGTCAAAAGATGTAAAATCTAAATTATTAGAAAAAGGATTATATGCTATAAAAAAACAGGGCGATCATGTGGAGGTGGCGAGTCCGAAATAAATTTTATTATTTTCGTAACTTTTTACATGCTTCTTCTCTATTTTCTGCTTTAAAAATAGCACTTCCTGCAACCAACCAATTCGCACCAGCTTCAATTGCAAGTGGTGCTGTTTTTTCTGTAATTCCTCCATCGATTTGAATAATTTTTTCTGGAAAGTTTTTTCGAATTTTTTCAATTTTTTCTAATGTTTCAGGTAAAAATTTTTGTCCTCCAAAACCAGGATTTACACTCATTATTAAAACATAATCTGAAAATTTAATAGCTTCATACGCAGTTTCATATGATGTTGCTGGGTTTAAAACAACTCCTGCTAAAATATTAAAACTTTTTATAACTTGTAAAGTTCTATGAATATTTGGACATGTTTCCATATGTACACAAATAGCTTTTGCTCCAGCTTTTGCAAAACTTTCTAGCAATATGTCTGGTTGTTCACACATAAGATGAACATCGAATCCTAGCTCAGTTTTTGTTGAGAGATGCTCTAATACAGGAGCTCCAAAGCTTAAGTTTGGCACAAATTGTCCATCCATTACATCAAAATGAATTCCATCTACAAAAGAATCTATAGAATTTATTTCATCTTGGATTTTTCCCATATTGCAGGCAAGAAGAGATGGTTGGATTTTTATATCTAAATTGTTATTTTTCATACATTAAAAATTAAAAGAGTTGAAACATAGAGTGTGCCATAGAATCATGAAATGGAAATCCATAAATAAGTGGAAGTTCTATTATAAAAAATATAAATAATAAAATGGTAATAAACGCAGTGAATCCCCATAAAATATTATTTTTTAAATTTTCTGAAATAATATCATTAGGAATAAAATAAATAGTTTTCAAGCTGAGTGCTAGCCCTAAAATTGCGAATAAAACACCTTCAAATGCATGATATAAAAATTGTGGGCGTTCTATCAATACAAAAGGAATAATATTTATAAGAGTTATAAATATTATAAAAAATGAAAATATAAAATAATTTTTATTATTATTTAAATAGTTTAAGTGTGACAATATTTGAAATATAAAAATTATTAATAATAAAAAAGCTGTTGAATAGGGGAGTATTGACCAAAGTATAGAATTTGTAAAAAGATGTAATTGTTGTACATATCTATTTTGAAAATTTTCGGGTTTTGTAAAGTTTTCTCCAATGTATTTATTCCAAAGTTTTGGGATAAAGTTTTTTGGTTCTCTATAATTTTCATTAACTCTTTCGCCTTCTTCATTTAGTTTAATATATTCACCTTCTTTGTTCCATAAATAAATAGATTTTTTTCCGTGAATCCAGTCTGATGGTCGGCTTGCAAATGGGTGATTATCTCGAATTGCGGCACTTCGCTCTCCCATTTGTTTATTTAATTCTATAAATTTTCCATAAAAAAGCCAATTTTCCCAGTCTAAAATATATTCATCTGTTTTATTTTTTTTATAAAATGGATTTTTTTTGAATTGTAAAAATGTTGTTAATTTTTCATTTGTATTATTTGTATTCTTTTTTGTATTCAGAAAAAATGTTTTTGGTATAATTTTATTATTTATATTTTCTGATGTATTTTCTAAATTTGCTCTAAATTCAGGAGTGTGAAAAGCATCTCCTTCTCCAGAATTTGGTAATAGTGCAAAATGAATTGAAAATGTTCCCATATAAAAAACAGGTACAAAAATCCAAAATGCTAAAAATTGACTTATCCATTTTTTAAAAGAAATTTTATTTTGAAAAATAACAATAATCCAAATGAGTCCAGCAAATCCAACAATACTCGCTCCTGTCCATTTTATTGAAATAACAATAGCGGATGTTAGCATAATCATAATCCAGTTTGTCCAAGTGGTATTTTTGTAATATTTAAGCGAAAATAATCCTCCTAAAATAACAAAAAACATGAGCATTGAATCCATCAATACATATTGTGATTCTACTAAAAATGCTGGAGAAAAAAGGGTTATAAACCCAATGAGTGTAGAAATTGCATATGACGAAGTAAGAAAATATGCAAAATAAAACATGAGAGCAACCAATGCTGCGCCAAAAAAAGCTGGTAAACTTCTAATTCCATATATATTAAGCGTATCACTATATTCTTTTCCTATTGCAATACTAGAAAGTCCAGAAGCATGTTCGTTTAAATCTTTAATTTTTTCTTTATTTTGTTTATATTTTTTTGTTAGCTTAGTTTTTAACTCTATTTCTGATTTAGAATTTTTTTTAAGTGTTAAAATTTTATTTTTTAATTTTTTTTGCTCAAGTTCTAATTTTTCTTTTTTCTTTATATTTTCATTACTTTCTTCAATAAATTCTGGCAATCCATACATTTGTGCATTTGCCCATAAAATAAGTTTTCCAAGTGGTGGGTGAATATCAAAAAAATATTTTCCTTCTTCGTATTCTGATACAAAATGAAAAAAATGAAATTCATCAAAAACTACTTCTTTTGGATTCTCTAAAAAAGAAAATCTGGTACATATTCCTAAAAATAAAAATATAATAGTTCCAAATAAAAGAGTGTTTTTTTGAAATTTTTGAAAAAAAGAATGAAGCAATTTCATGACAAGTTATGAAAAGAAAGTATGTAATATTATTTAGCAAAAAATTCTGAATGTACAACTTGCACTGCTCGATTCGCATCTTTTCCAGAAATTACAGCAGAAATGTTTGATTCGTTTGCTCCTTGAGAAATCATCTTAACATTAATATTTGCATTTGCAATAGATGTAAAAAATCGTCCTGCAACTCCAATATTATGCAACATTTCACTTCCAACAATTGCAATAATTGATTTGTTATGAATAATTTCTACTAAATATTTTTCTTCAAGTTTTGTAATAAGATTTGTAAGGTTTTTGTGTCCATTTTGAATTGTTACAGAAATGCTAGATTCTGATGTTGAAACTAAATCGATAGAAACATTGAAATCTGAAAATGTTTGAAATAAATTTGCTAAAATTCCAGATTCGCTCATATCTGTAGATCGTACTGTTAAAACAGTAATATCTTTTTGAACTGTTATAGATTTAAAAGAATAATTTGAATTTTTTCCAAGCTTTGTAATGGCACTTCCAAGGTCTTTTGGAGCCATTGTATTTTTTATTCGCACCAATATATTGTCTTTTACTGCAGGCCAAATTGTTTGCGGGTGAATAACTTTTGCTCCTAAATTTGCAAGTTCTGTTGCTTCATTAAATGATAATTCACCAATAACATGAGCATCTTTTACAATTCTTGGGTCTGTCGATAAAATTCCACTTACATCTGTCCAAATTTGAATTTCTTGAGCATTGCAGGCTTTTCCAACCAACGCTGCTGTAAAATCAGAGTATCCACGACCAACCGTGGCAACAATTCCTCCAGGAATTTTACCAAAAAAACCTGTGCAAATAGGCGTAATATTTTCTTCTAAAAGTGGAATGAGTAATTTTCCAAGTTTTTGAGAAAAACATTCAAAAAATTGTTTATCTGCTGAAATATGATCTTCGTCAAACATTTCTGAAACTATATTTTCTAGTGAGATGAATTCTGATTTTTTTCCTAAATCTTGTAAATGTAGTGATAATAATTTTGCTGATAAAATTTCTCCCAAAGAAACAATTTCATCATTTGAGCGAGGTGATACTTCTCCAATAACCGTGAGAGCATGCAAAAATCCCGATAATCCAGAAATTCGAGTTTTTATAAACTCAGCCCCTTCTGTGTATAATGTTTCATCTTTAACAAGTTCACCTAGTGCAAGAATATGTTTTTCTTCAATTTCTTGTAAATAATTTTTATAACAAATTTTGTCTGTTTTTGTTGCACATTCTGCAGCTGAAAGTAATAAATTTGTAACTCCTGACATAGCAGAAACAGTAACAACTTTATCTTTTTCTGGATGATTTATAATTATTTGTGCTGTTTGTGAAATAGCATTTGCACTTCCCATAGACGTTCCTCCAAATTTTAATGAAAACATATTTTTTTTGTTAAATAATAATTTTATATATTGATGATATCTGAAATTATAGACATTGCCGTGGCTTCCCCTCCTGCACCTGCACCTTTTAATGTAATTTCTCCTAAATATTCGTGATGAATAATAATCATATTATCAGGTCCGTTTACAGAATAAAACATGCTTTTTTCTGTAATTTCTTGAGGTTTAACTTCAAGTTTTATTTCATTTTTTAGTTTGTCTTTTATTTTTTCAGCACTTGCTATCAATCGTATTTTTTTATTTTGTTTTTTTGCTTCTAAAATTTTTTCTGATGTTATTTTAGAAATTCCAATAACTGAAAAACCTGCCATTTTTTCAATTTTAGTATTAAAGCAAATGCTTGATAAAATCGATATTTTTGCAGCAGTATCCCATCCATCAACATCTGCTGAAGGATTCGCTTCTGCAAAGCCTTTTTCTTGAGCATCTTTTAACACTTCATTATAAGAAAGATTAGAATTATTTTCTAAATTTGAAAGCATATAATTGCATGTTCCATTTAAAATTCCTTCAATTTTTGTAATTTCTCCAATTGCAAAATGATTTTGTAATGTTTGAATTATTGGAATTCCTCCTGCAACAGAAGCCTCAAATCCAATTTTTACATTATTTTGTTTTGCTTTTTCAAATATTTTATTTCCAAATTCTGCTAAAATTGCTTTATTTGCTGTAATGAAATTTGTAATATTTTTGCTTTCAATTGCGTTCATTGTAATGTCTTTTGCAATCTTAGTGCCTCCAATAAGCTCTATAATACAGTTAATTTTTGAATCATTCCAAATATCATCTTGATTTTCTGTAAATACATTTTCTGAAATATTTAAATGTAATTTTTTTGCTTTTTCCAGTGCAGTTTTTTTATTTCTTACTAATATATATTTTAGATTTATTTTTTTATTAGATTTTTCTTCTAGTATTTTATTATTTTGAATAATCATTTTTGCAAGATTTGAGCCAACAGTTCCAAATCCAAAAAGTGCAATATTTACAGTATTCATAAATTCTATATAAAAAAATAATATAAAAATAATATACCCAAAATTATAATTTTTTACAATTTTACTTATATGTTATACTTGTTTTATATCTCATATAAAAACAATATGAAAAATAAAAAAATACTAAAACGTTTACAAGTAAACAAATTAGCTAATTTAGGTGGTTTAAAAAGCAAATATTATGATTTTACTTTTTTTTCTACAAATATTAATTTTGATAAAATAGAAAAATTGGAAGAAAAAGGGGAAAAGTATTTATTTCAAAATTTATTATTTTTGTTTAAAAAATATAATAAATCTAAAAAAGATGAAAATCTTTTAATAAATGCTTTTGAATTAGCAAAAGATGTTCATAAAAAACAAAGAAGAGAATCTGGTGCAACTTTTGTAACTCATCCGCTTATTGTTGCGTTGTTGGCATTGCCATATAAACCTTGTGTAGATTTTTTATCTGCAACCATTCTACACGATGTAATAGAGGATTATAATTGTGAAAATAATATTATAAATAATAATACAGATGATGAAAAATATTGTAGAGATTATATTTCAAATAAAATAAAATTAGAATTTGGAGAAACTATTTATAATTTGATAGAAGGGGTAAGTAAAGTTTCGGAAATTAAAAATTTAGAATATTTAGATAAAAAAACTCAAAAATCTGTAATAAACAACAAAACTATTGAAAAAATTTTTCAACATTCTGGAAAAGATTTTAGAATATTACTTATTAAAATTTTTGATAGGCTTCATAATATTATTACAATTGCTGGAAAAAAAGACCCTGTAAAGCGAAAGAAAAAAGTGGAAGAAGCTATTTCTATTTATTTGGCTTCTGCAAAACGCTTAGGTGTTTGGGATCTTAAAAAATTATTAGAAAATGCTTGTAATAGAGCATTGCATATTTCTAATGATATAGAAAAAAAAGACAATACATATATTATAGATAAAATAAAAAAATATATAAAATTTAAGAATATTACAGATATTTTTGATGAAAATTATATTTTAATAGAGGTTGAAAAAAAAGAGGATTGTTATGTTGTTTTCTCAGAGTTAAATAAAACTTTATATTTAAAAAAAAATACATTTACAGATTACATTGCTAAACCAAAAATCAATCAATATAAAGCTTTGCATGCACAGTATATTATTGGTAATTCGGATATTGTCAATATACATATTGTGTCTTCAGAAATGCAAAAACGAAATAATCTTGGAGTTTTTGTAGATGCAGAAAAAAAAGATTTTAAATTAAAAATTTCATCTGATGCTTCTTTTGATCTTATTAAAAAGAAAATTCTTACTCCACAGATTACTATTCATAATAAAGAATTTGGAACTTTTTATTTTCCAAAAGGAGCAACTGCTCTTGATGTTGGTATCTTTTTATATAAACAAAAATTTCAATATATTGAATCTGTAAAAATAAATGATGTAAATGACCCTTTATATACACCATTACAAAATAATGATATTGTAGAGTTTGTTTTTTCTAAAAATATTAAATTTACAAGAGATTGGTTAGATTATTCAGAAATATATAAATCTATAATATCTCAAAATTTATCATTATTTAATCGTGATATAAAAATAGAAGTTGGTCATGATATTTTACAAGATATTTTTGATGAAAAACACTTGGGTACGGTAGATATAAAATGTGAAAATAAAGATTTCTTACATTTTATAAATCCTAAGTATAAAGATATAAATGATTTATATATTGATATTTATGAAGGAAAGATACGAGGATATAAGTGTGTGTCTCTTTTTGAAAAATTTATAAATAAGGAGAAAAAAAATGAGAATTCTGAATTAATACAAAAAAAATTACAATTTTCATCTTATCTTTCAACTATTTCAAAGGTGGAATTTTTATTTTCCACTATTGCAAAAAAAGAAAAAATTAAGATTAAATCATTAAAAATTGAAAAAAATACTGATAATTTAGGGATTAATGGAACTGTGAATATAGAAAGTGTTAAAACAAATATTTCACATTTTATATTAAGTTTAAAACCTGCAATTCAGTGTGTTTATCCAATATCTCTATCATTTTTATTAAAAGCTTTTTTTTACTTGGCGTTTCCTTTTGCTATAGCATTTTTAATTTTTTCACTTATTATTTTTGGTGTTTCTTTACCTTCTTTGTGGTTTTATTCTGGGGCTATAGTAATGCTAACCGCAAATATTTTTGGATATATATTTTTTCATGCATATTTTGCAAAAATTAGAAATAATATGCATGTTTTACTCTTGGTGATTGTTTTTAATTTTTCTTTATCTTTGGGATATATCTATTTATTTTTTGAATATGATTATGATATATATAATCTGAACTTTTATTTTCCACTTATTTTACTTGTTTTTTCTATGGCACTTCCAGCTTTTTTTGCGTCGAAAAAAAAATCTAACCAAGATGATGAAAATCGTATTACTATTTCTGAATATAAGAAAAAGCAAAAAGAGAAGATTATTGGGTATTTGTTAAGATTTTCTGCAATAGTTGTTTGGGGGCTTGATCCATTATTGTTGAAATATAGTCCATTATCAGAAATTCCATTAGATATTAGAATGGGGTTGTTGTTTTTTGGAGGAGTTTTGTTTATGCTTTCAGTTATTTTAGTTTTTAAACGTAATGTTATTAAGTCGTTGTATAAAATACCTATAAATGGTGCTTTTAAATTATTAATAATAGCAAAATTATTATTTGCATTTTTATCTGTTGTAAGTCTTCAATATACATCAGGAACAAGTTTTATTTTACTTAATAATTTTGCACCAATCTTTAGTTTGCTTATAGCATTTATTTTTTGGAGAAGTTCTGTTGTATATTTGAATGATAAAAAAAATGTTGCAAAAATGTTTGTAATTTTTCTTCTAGGATCTATAGGAACTTCTTTAATATTTTATAAAGATATTGTTTCTGGTGGTGTACTTTCATTTTGGGGAAATATATTTGCAATACTAACAATGTTGTCAGATGTTTTATTTATGACTGTTGTTATTAAGTATGCACCGTCTTTAAAAGATAATCAAAGTTATTTTGTAAATTTTTACTTATATTTAGCTTCATTTCTTTGTTTTTTGCCGTTTTTACTCTTTAATATTTTAGATGTTTTGCAGTTATCTATTGAAAAAATATTTTGGGCTCTTGGTGTAGGGGCACTTTGGGGTTTGGGAACGCTGTTAAATTATGAAGCATTTCGTCGGATGGATGGGTTTATTGGATTTTTAATGTTTAATTTGGCGATATTAATAACAATTTCTGTTGAATCGTTTTTTCTAAAAGAAATAGAAATTACACCATTTTTATTATTTGGATCTGCTCTTGTGATTACTGCTTCTATTTTAGCAGAAATGATAAATACAAAATGTGAAAAAGAAAATATAATTGCTGATAAAAATTAAATATTACAATCTCCTTTTCCTTCGCTAATTAAATAATCAGCATTTTTACTTAAATATTTTCTAGTTTCTTCTTTCGCTTTTTGTACACATTTTTTACTTACACTAGGAGCGCTAGAATAAATACTATCTGCTTGTTGTGATGTTTTATTTCTAATGTGTAGAAATTCTTTTTGGTCAATTCTTCCTAAAATATAATCTGACATTGCAATTGCAAAAGTATTTCTTAAGCTTAAAAGTTGGCTTACTGCATTTTTGTGAATTTGTAATTTCTCTTCTGGTCGAAACCCAGATTCATATAAAATCAAAAATAAATCAATAAGAGCAAGTCCAAACTTTAATCCCCACGAAATATTATAATCAAGAGGAGCTATTAAAACGATAAATACAGATATAGTTGTAGCAATTAATAAAAGCTTAATAATTGATGTCTCCGTATGATAATTATCTGCTTGGTTTTTGTGCATTTTATGCGTTAAAACAAGATTCTTGTAAATTTTTCGTTCAACATGTGTTATTTTCGGGTTAGTATTTTGTTGTGTCATAATTTTATTTTATTCTGATATTATTTTTATAGTATTTTTTAAAGTTTCTATCGTTTCCCAGCATTCGGAAAGAGTCTCGCCAGTTACCGTAACATGTCCCATTTTTCTATTTGGCTTTGTTGTTTTTTTTCCATAGAGATGTACAAATATATTTTTCATTTTCATAGCTTCTTCTATACCTATATATTTTACAATTCCTGTATAATTTTCATCTCCTAATAAATTTAAAGTAATGCTTGGTTTTATTTCTTTTGTATTTCCTGCTGAATATCCCAGTGCAACTCGCATATATTGTTCAAATTGAGAGCAGTAATTTCCTTCTATGCTTTGATGTCCAGAATTGTGAACTCGAGGGGCTATTTCATTTACTAAAACATTTCCAGATTTATCAAGAAAAAGCTCTATTGCCCAAAGTCCTGCCCCAGAAAAACTCTTCAGAATTTTTTTAGTAATAGTATCTACTTGAGATTGAGTATTTATATTGATTTCACAGCTGGAAGTAATGCAATCTACTATATTAGTTTTTTCATGAAAAAATTGTTCAATTAACGGATATTCAAATTCATTTCCATTTTGGTCTCGTCCGCAAATAAGAGAAAATTCTCTCGTTATGTCTATGCATTCTTCAATAATACTTTCAGCATCAAATGCTTTTGTTTTAATATCTTCGATAGAATTTATTTTTGTAACACCACCACCATCATATCCATCTAAAAATGTTTTTTGCATTACAGGAAATATTATTTTTTTATTTTCTGCTAATTCTAGAAATGCTTGTTTGTTTTTAATTTTGATATATTTACTGGTTGGAATATTATTTTCTGTATAAAAATCTTTTTGCAATCCTTTATTTTGAATTATTTTAATATATTGAGATTGGCAAAAAACTTTTTTTCCCATATTTTCCAGTTCTTTTAAGGCTTTAACATTTACATGTTCAAATTCCAAAATGATAGTATCACATTTTTTTCCAAATTCTAATACAGTGTTAAAGTCTTTGCTTGAACCTGTAAAAACTTCATTTGCATATGGTGCACATGGGCAGTTTTTATTTCCATCTAAAACTATAATTTTTTCATTTTGTTTAAATGGTAAAAATGATTGAATCATCATTTGTCCAAGTTGTCCTCCTGTTATAAATCCGATTGTTTGGCTTGAGTTTATCATAAATATATTGTAAATTTTTTTTTCTTATTTTAATTCTTCTATTTCTTTTTTTGTTAATCCAGTAGATATTTGAATAACAGAAATATCTATATTTTTTTCTAATAACTTTTTTGCTATTTCTATATTTCTCAATCTTATTCCTTCTTCTCTCCCTTTCTCCATTCCTTCTTCTACTCCATCTTTTTTAGCTTTTGTTAAAGCATTTTTTTGGTCTGCAATAAACATGCTTTGTCCTTCTAATAATTCAAAATCTTCTTTGGAAATATGGACTTTTTCTGCTACATAAAACGCATCATCAAAGGTATTATCTTCTTTATATGTTTCTGGAATAGTGCTTAAATCGTCTACTTCTTTCAGAAAATAAATCCATTTATCTTTATGTGTTTTTAATTGAGCTAGTGTTTTTTTAAATTTTGGCAATTCTAAAAACACTAGCTCAAAATCTTGAGAATATTCAAAATTTTCTACTTTTTCTTTTAAATGAAAACTACTGATATAATTTTCTGTCTCTTTTATTAAATCAAAATCTACTATTGTCAGTGCAATTACAGGAATTAATGTGTTGTAATCGCTTCCACTTCCTATTTGGTTTGCATAAGCTTTTGCAGCGTTATATAACACTCTTTGTTTAAAGCAGTCTACATTCAGAACTTGCATTTCTATTATGATATATTTTTCTTGGGTAGTTTTTACTTTTACATCCAAATATGTATCTTTTAAGCCTTTTATTTTTGGGGCATTCCACGGATTGAGAATTTCTAAATCAATAATTTCTTTTTCTGTTCCTTCAAAATCTAGTATTGCATTTAAAAACGAAATGCATGTTTTTTTTGAGTTTTCCGATCCAAATATCCGTTTAAACGCGAAATCTGTTCTGGGTGATATGAATTGCATAAATTTTTTGTTAAAATTAAAAATTCTCTTGTTAGCTAAATTATATCATATCATGATAAAATGATATTAACTATAATTTTAAAAATAAAAAAAATCATATGGAAATGACAAATGA
>CAZDZQ010000054.1:0-48343 GCA_964509985.1 uncultured Candidatus Peribacteria bacterium | reverse complement strand
AAATAAAAATAATAGTAAAAATACGAGAAGTGTAACTGGTTTATTTTTGGGAGACATGATGTTTGATAGATATATTAGAAAACAGCTAGATAAAGATGGATGGGAAAGTATTTTAGATTGGAGAATGAAAAGATTTATGACGGGAAGCGATTTTACAGTTGTAAATTTTGAAGGAGCAATGACGAACAACAAACCTTATCCAGCAAGAGATGATATGATGGCATTTACATCAGACCCGAAATGGGCAAAGAATATGAAAGAATATGGAATAAATATTGCAAGTTTGGCTAATAATCATTCGTTAAATTTTGGAAAACAAGGTTTTGTCGATACGAAAAAATTTCTTGAAAAATATGATATTTCTACATTTGGAACGCCGTATAATAAATCTGAAGTTGAAAATTTATCTGTTATAAAAAAAGTTCGAGGTATAAAAATTGCATTTGTTGCATATCATGAGCTTTTTTCAGGAAATACAAAACCAATTACAGAAGAAATACAAAATATAAAATCTGAAAAATTAGCAGATTTTATTGTTGTTTATTCTCATTGGGGCGATGAGTATTTGCAAAAAATTCATCCAAGACCTCAAAAAAAAGCACATATATTTATTGATGCTGGTGCTGATATTGTTATTGGTCATCATCCGCATGTTGTTCAGCCTATGGAAATTTATAAAGATAAATATATATTTTATTCACTTGGAAATTTCGTATTTGATCAAGTTTTAGGAAAATCAGTCAGAACAAGATTGGGGCTTGGATTAGAATTTGTATGTAAAAATAATTGTAAAAATAAAAAAATAAATTATACGCTTTTTCCTCTTATTGCAGATAAAAATAAAACATATAATTTTAAGGTAGAGTTGATGCAAAAAGAAAATCAAGAAAAATTTATTTCTTGGTTTGATAGAATTTCAAAATAATTGAATAATGGAAATGTTTATATTTTATTGAGATTGTTAGCATCTTTTTGATAATATATTTTTGTTATATAATTTTATATTTTACTTACAAATACATGGCTACAGTAAACGATATTTTGATTTTTGGAATGCAAGGAGCCGGAAAAGGAACTCAGGGAGAAATTCTTGCAAAAAAATTTGATTTAGTTATTTTTGAAACAGGTGGAGCATTGCGAAAAATAAGAGAAGAAGATTCTGAATTAGGAAAAACAGTTCGTGATATTATGGATAGAGGTGATTTGGTTACAAATGAAATTGTAATGAATATTATTGAAGATTTTTTAAACAAAAATAAAGGAAAAAGAATTTTATTTGATGGAATTCCTAGAATGATGGAACAAAAAATTACATTTGATGCATTACTTGAAAAACACAAACGAACTCTTCAGGGAATTTTTCTTACACTAGACGAGCCAGAAGCAATTTCTAGAATGCTAGAAAGAGGTCGAAAAGATGATACAGAAGAAGTAATTAGGCGAAGACTTGATAATTATAATGCAGAAACTTTACCAGTTATTCAAAAATATATTGAAGCTGGAATCATTACAGAAATTGACGGAAAAGGAGATATTGAAGAAATCGCACAAAATATTGAAAATGCAATTAGCTAAATAATAAAAAAAATAAAATTATGTCAAAAAAAAACTTTACAACAGTAAAAACTCCAGAAGAAATAAAAATAATGAAAAAAGGAGGTAGGATTTTATATAAAATTTTGCATGAAATTGGAGAAAATGCATCTGAAGGAGTTACTCCAAAAGAATTAGATAAAATGGCTCATGGATTATGTCAAAAATATAATGTAAAACCTGCATTTTTTGGATTATATGATTTTCCTGGGGCTTTTTGTTCCAGTGTAAATGATGTAGCTGTTCATGGAATTCCAGATGATACACCTCTTAAGAATCAAGATATTTTTACTGTAGATTTTGGAGTAGAATTAGATGGCTTTATGACTGATTCTGCATATAGCTTTGTGGTTGGAAATAAAGCTCCTAAAAAAACAAAGAAATTTTTAGCAACAATAGAAGAAGCTTTGGCAGAGGCTATAAATATCTGTAAAGACGGGGTGAGGGTTGGTGATATAGGCGCTATTATAGAGAGAGTGGTAGAGGGAAAGGGTGGATATTCTATTGTTGATGACTTAGGAGGACATGGAATTGGGCAAAGCGTTCATGAAGATCCACATATTTATAATTATGGGAATTTTGGAACTGGTCCTATTCTAAGAGAGGGAATGACAATAGCAATTGAGCCTATTGCAAATATGGGGCTTGGTGATATTATAACAGATTCTGATGGTTGGGCTATTCGGTCAAAAGATGGAACACTTTCTGGGCAATTTGAACACACTGTTATGATTGGAAAAAATAAAGGAGAAATTTTAACAAAATAATAAAAATATAATAAAAGAGGTGCGTAAAAAAAATTTTTCACGTATACTATTTTTTGAGAATTATTTATAATAAATTTATAAGAAAACATGGCAGCAATTGTAGCAATAGTAGGTCGTCCAAATGTTGGAAAATCTACATTATTTAATAGACTGGTAGGAAAGCGTCAAGCCATTGAGGCCGATGAAAGTGGAACAACTCGAGATCCTGTAACTTCATTTGTAGAAAGTGAAAAAGTTGATTATTTGCTGGTTGACACCGGAGGGCTTGAATTTGACGAAGCGGATGGTGATATAGAAGAAGATACTCAGACTCAGGCTAGAATTGCCGCAAGTGAGGCTGATATCATTCTTTTTTGTGTAAATACACAAGAAGACTTAACAAGGAATGATGAAATGGCTGCGCAGTTTTTACGACAAGTGGAAGACGGGAAACCTGTTTTTTTAATTGGAACAAAGGCTGATGACGGTACAAATGAATTAGATTATCCAGAAATTTTCAATCTAGGAATTAAAGAAGAATCTTTACATTTTGTGAGTAGTACTCAAGGACGAGGAATTAAAGAATTGAAGACAAAACTTGAAAAGTATTTAGATAAACAAGGGTACGGGAAAAGATTTAAACGAGATGATGATGATTTATCTCCTCCACGAATTGCATTTTTTGGTCGTCCAAATGCAGGAAAATCATCTATGATTAACCGTCTTTTGAAAAAACAAGCATGTATTGTTTCCAGCAGAGAGGGGACAACGCGAGATACAAAAGATGTAGAATTTGTATTAAATGATAAAAAGTATATTTTGGTAGACACAGCAGGGGTAAGAAGAAAATCTCGAGTTGATGATCCTATTGAAAAATTTTCTGTAATGCGAAGTTTTAAAGCTATTGCAGAAGCTGATATTGTTGTTTATTTGGTAGATGCAGGAGTTGGTGTTAATTCTATAGATCAAAAATTAATTGGGGAATTGAAGCTTTTAAAAACAGGTGTAATTATTGCTGTTAATAAATGGGATTTGCGAGAACAAGGAGAGGAGTCTCAAAAAAGATTTTATGGATATCTCTCTCGAAAAGTTCAATATTTACCATGGGCTCCAGTTCTTTTTACATCGAGTAAAACAAAGAAAAATTTATTAAAATTTTTTCCAATGGTAGATGATATTATGATTGAAAGATCTAAAAAATATCAAACAGGAGAACTTAATGCATTCTTGCAAGAAATTGTAAATTTACATCCACCTGCAGGTCTTCGAAATAAACAACCTCGTCTTAAATATATGACGCAGGTGGGAATAAATCCTCCTCATTTTAAAATCCAAGGTTCTAAATTAGATTTTCTTCATTGGTCATATCAGAGATACTTAGAGCATAGAATGCGGGATGCATTTGGTTTTGAGGGAACAGGAATTGAATTAGAATATAAAAATGGTTCATCGAACCCTTATGATGAAAAAGGGGGGGCAAAAAATTGGAGGGCAGTTAATAAAGGAACCTTTAAGCGAGAAAATTTATAAAAATAGCATTTATGCTATAATTAAAATTGACATCGCTTCTGCTGAATGTGTATACTAATCTAGCTTTTTATTTTTACATTTCTTTTGAGACAAAATAGCAAACAATCGGGAGGGAAACATCGAGTTCGAAAAAATGACGAAATTAGGATTTCTGAAATTAGACTTATTGATGAAAATGGAGAACAGCTTGGTGTGTATGAAACAAGAAAAGCTTTATATCTTGCAAGAGGTAAAAACTTGGATCTTGTGGAAATATCTCCAACTGCAAAACCTCCAGTTTGTAAAATTATGGACTTCGGTGCATATTTATATCAAAAGAAGAAGGATCAAAAAGAACAGAAGAAAGCTCAAAAAACTCATTCTCAAAAAGAAATTAAATTTGGGATTCGAATATCAAATAATGATTTTGATGTAAGAGTAAATAAAGCTATTAAATTCCTTGAAAAAGGGTCTTCTGTGAAAGTTATTCTTCAATTTAAAGGGCGAGAATTTACTCATCCTGAAATTGGATTAAAGAGAATTGAGGAAATGGCAGAAAAATTGTCTGAAATTGCGAAGCAAGAATTTGCACCAAAGAGTCAAGGTCGGAGTATTGTTACAGAATTTAGACCTCTGTCTAAAAAAGAAAAATAATACACTTTCTGCTATTCATCAAAAGAATGTAATAAATATATGTAATTTATAACCTGTTATTATGGCTACGAAACTTGGAAAAACTGGAAAAAGAAGAACACACGGAGGAGTAAAAAAAACTTTTAAATTTAAAAAAAGTAAGGGTAAAATTACTTCGGTAACTATGGAAAAATCATGCAGACGACATCTTCTTATGCAAAAATCTGATAGACAAAAGAAAATGGGGAATGCTCCAATTCAATTAGCAAAAGGAGATGCTAAAACTGTTAAATCTATGATTGCATAATAATTTATTATTTATGATAAATTATTAAAAAATTTAAAAACTATACTTTAAGTAAAACAATACAATGCGAGTAACTAATGCAGTAGCTAGAAAGGCACGACACAATAAATTATTTAAACTGGTAAAAGGGTTTAAATGGGGACGAAAAAATGTATATCGATTAGCTTTAAATGCAGCAGCTAAATCTGGACAAAATTCATACAGAGATCGAAAACGAAAAAAACGAACATTTCGACAATTATGGATTATTCGTATTTCAGCAGCTCTTCGAGCTCAAGGAAAACGATATTCTGAATTTGCATTTAAACTTGCTCAAAAACAAATTATTGTAAATAGAAAAATGTTATCAGAGCTAGCGGTAAATGATTCTGCAACATTTAATGCTATTGTTGAAAAGGCATATGCATAATATATATATTTGTTAAAATATAAAAAAAATTAGATACTTTGAAAAAAGTATCTATTTTTGAAAATAAAGAATAAGAGGTGAAAATAAAGAATAAGAAGTAATAAGAAAATTAAAAATTATTTTAAAAATCATTATGTCTACAAAAGCATCAGAGCTTTCAATATTGGGAAATAAAGATTTTGATACAATTTTACTGGGTTTCTCGCTTGTTTTTACAATTGGTGTCTTAATTTCATTGGCGATTATTTCTCGTCAAGTTATGAAATCTAAATGGATAGACTCTAATTCTATGGGAGTTTTAATAGCATTGATATTGATTATTCTTGTCATGACATCTATTGTTTGGGTTTCTTATTTATTATATGTTGGAGTTTTATAATAGTGTATTTTTGTGTATTTAAATTATGAAATGTTGTGAAAATAGTAATGCTGAAAATAACAAAGACGAATATATAAAAACTACTGGAAAGCCAACAAAAATGTATCGTTTTTTAGAAATGATTCCTGCTATTTTGTCATGGTCGGTTTTATTGTTACCCATGATTTTTGCATTTTATGTGCCTAAATATGTAGCTTTTTTTATGGCAGCATTTGTTTTTCTTTGGTTTTTTAGAACGATTGAATATATTATTTTTTTATTATATTCATATTTTAAATTTAAAAAAATAGAAAAAAAAGATTTTTCTTTAAAATTAGATTTATGGGATAGTGCGAGTGAAAATCTTTCAAAAAAATATAAAGAAATTCGAAAATATTTAGAGAAAAAAAATGATATAATTAAAACATCAGATATTAAACATATTATTTTAATTGCAACATGTGGCGAAGATATTCAGGTGTTAAGAGATACTATAAATTCTGTAAAAAATAGTGATTTTAATATGAATAAAGTAGTGGTGGTTCTTGCAACAGAAGCACGAATGCAGCCGGAAAGTACTATTATAGCAGACACATTAAAAGCTGAATATAAACATGATTTTGACGGATTTTATTCATTTGCACATCCTTCAAATATTGCAGGAGAAGTTCTTGGAAAAGGTGGAAATATTACATTTGCAGGAAAAGAAATCTGCAATATCTTAGAGAAAAAAGGAGAAGATATTGCAATGTATTTAGTAACAACATTAGATGCAGATAATAGATTGGATGCAGAATATTTAAATGTTTTAACATTTCATTTTGCTTCATCTGTAGATAGGCAACGCTCGAGTTATCAGCCTATTCCATTGTTTTTTAATAACATTTGGGACGTGCCAATGATAAATAGAATGATTGCCATATCTGGTGGTTTTTGGCATATGGTAGAAAGTGCTCGTCCTCATCGTTTACATAATTTTTCTTCTCATGCTCAGCCTTTATTGGCATTAAAAGAAATGAATTTTTGGGCAACTCATACTATTGTTGAAGATGGGCATCAATATTGGAGATCATACTTTCATTTTGACGGAGATTATTTTGTAGAACCTCTTTTTGTGCCTATTTATCAAGATGCGGTACTTCATACTTCATGGAAAACAACGATGGTTGCTCAGTATAAACAAATTAGGAGATGGGCATGGGGAGCTTCTGATATTCCATTTGTAATTGATGCATGGTGGGAAAAAAGAAAAAAATTACCATTTATTGAAACTCTTCTTCATTTTTTAAGATTGATGGAAGCTCATATCTTTTGGGCGACAGGAGCTTTAGTTATTACAATGGCAACACCAATTCCAGGTATTTTAAATCCGTCATTTGCAGAAAATGGATATGATGATGGGGTAGCTCAAATGCTTTCTTTTTTCTTTTCTATTACATCTGTTGGAATTTTAGTTTCGATTATTTTATCTGTAATTACATTACCACGCCCAACAAAATCAGTTGAATTTTTTGGAACAAATTGGAGTCCTTTATGGAGATATTTTGCTATTATTGTTCAGTGGTTTATAGTTCCAATTATGACAGTTGGATTTGGTGCTTTTCCTGCATTAGATGCACAGACAAGGCTTTTTATGGGTAAATATTTAGGATTTAATGTTACTAAAAAGGTTAGAGCAACAGATTCTTAATTGTTAGTATAGGGCTGGGGGTATTTCCTTGTTTTTTTTATTTGATGTGTTAATATTTAGATAAAGAAGTAACGGTTTTGAAATTTTAAATATTTTTAAATAATAGTATGAAAAAGTTTGTAACAGTAGGTATTATGTCAGGACTTGTTCTGTTTTCTGGATGTGATATTTTACAAAACTCAGAAAGTATAAATTCTGAGGATAATTTAGAAAATAATGATATGAACAAGAGTGTTGAGTTTGCTAAATATCCTATAGTTGAGGTTGTGCAAGCTACAAGAAATTCTATTACTCCAAAAATAACATTAACCGGTACTATTACTACAAAAGATGAAATTACAATTGCATCTGAAGTAACAGGAACTGTTCAAAAAGTCTCTAAAAAAGAGGGAGATGTTGTTTCAGCAGGCAAAACATTAATGTCTTTAGAATCAAGTACAAATTTATTAAGAGCTTCATATTCTTCTGCATCAATTGCTTTAAGTAATGCAAAAAAAGGTCTTGTTTTAGCAAAAAAATCTGCAAAGCAAAATTTAAAAGATGCTGATTTACAAATTAATAATGCTCATTTAGCATTAAAAAATGCAGAAATTGCATACAATAGAGTGAAAAATTCTGTAAAATTTAAGAAAAATTCAAATTCTGCATCGAAAGAAAGTAGTGATAAAATGTTGGAAATTGCAGAAAAAAATTTAGAAATTGCCAAAAAAGGATTATCTGATTTATTAGAAATGACAGATCAAACTCATCTTAGGTATCTTGATTCTATTTCAAGTTCAGTTTCATCTACTCTTATTTTATTAAGAAGTCATTTAGATTTTGTAGATTCTTTAATTGGAGCATCTGAGTTTAGAGAACATGATAATGATTCTTTTGAGGTATATTTAGCTGGAGTTTCTGGAAACCTTATTCAAGAGATTCAACAAAATTGGAGGATTATAAATATTGAATTAAAAAAATTTGATGATAATTTTTCAAAAATTGCAAAAGTTCAATATAATATTTCTGATAAAGAAATTTTACTACCATTTCTTTCTGATTCTTTGCAAAAAGCAGAAACAGTAAAAAAAATGTTAAGAGATATGGAAACAATGCTAAATGCATCAATTTCATCTTCAACATTTCCAGAATCTAAAATTGAATCATTAAAAACTCAAGTTACTCAATTTCAATCTTCTTTAGAAGGACAAATTCAATCATTAAAAATATTGCGTCAAAGTTTTACAGATTTTGAGATTCAAAATTCTCAAAAAATTGCAGAAGCGGAATTAAGAATAACAGTGAGAGAATCTGAGGTTTTGGCACAAAAATCTCAAAATGTTGTTGCAGAAAGTTCGGAAGGGTCTACAGAGGTTGCTATTAATTCAGAATTGGAATCTGCAAAAAATGGATATTTAAACGCAAAAAATGCAGTAGAATTTGCAAAATCTCAAAAAGTTTCTGTGTCTATTCAGGGTGATTTAGCGATTCAATCAGCTGTTGCACAAATGGATGCTTCTCGTTCTATGTTAGACCAAGCGGCATTAAGTCTTTCAAAGCTTACTATTTCTTCTGGTATCAATGGTACGGTAAGTAAAGTGTTAGCATTTGCTGGAGATACAGTGTCTCCGGGAACTCCTCTTATGATTATTTCAAATTATTCAGAATTAAAATTAGTAAGTGATGTTTCTTTGGAAGATAGCTTCTTATTAAAAAAAGGAATGAAGGCTGAAGTTTCTATTGATGGTGTACAAAAAATATTTAAAGGAAAAGTTTCTGTTATTTATCCAGAGGCAGATAAAATTACCCGTAGGGTTCGTGTTGAAATTTTAATTCCAAATAAAGAAAAAATACCAGCAAATGTTTTTGCTACTGCATCAATTATTTTAGAGCGACAAAAACCAGAAGTATATGTAGAAAAAAGCTTATTGGTAAGTAGTAATCCACCAACAATATTAATTGCAAAACGAAAAAAATGTGAAAAATCTTCAAAAAAATGCATTTCAATATATGAAAATCAAAATATTTATATTGTGAAAACTCAGGAATTAGAATTTAAAAATGAAGAAGAAACAGAGTTTGGATTTCCTGTTTTAAAAGGATTGCGAAGAAATGAATATATTCTAAAAAATAAATTAAATAATATTTTTGATGGAGATGAAATTTTTATAAAAAAAGAAGAAACAGAAAATAGAGATGAAAAAAGTGAGAATAATAAGAATGGGAATAAAAATAATAGTGATGAAAAAACTTTAAATATATAATAAAAAAAATCAGATGTATACATCTGATTTTTTTTATTAACTTATTATTTTTTTTTATAATCTTCCCATTTCTCGCAAATAATCTTCTTCTGTCATTTCTTCTAAAATTCCAGATTCTTCTTTTTCTAAACGTTCCCCTTTCCATCCAATCCCTATTAAAAACATTTCAAAACTTCTGTCTCTGCAAGCTTTTGGTTTAAATGTTTTTGCTGTCTCAAAACACTCTCTAAATTCATCAATCCAAAATTCTTCAAAATCTTCTCCTTTAAATATTTTTGTAACCAAATTTCCATTATATTTTAATTGTTTATCACAAATTTCCAATACTCTTTGGTTCAATTCTATACTTCTAAATTGGTCTACAGACTTAATTCCAGATGTGCTAGGAGCCATATCTGATGTTATAAAATCGGCTTTTTTCCCGTCAAAAAATTCAAAAATTTGTTCTGCAGTACTTTCTTCAAAAATATCTCCTTTTATAAGTTTTAACTCTGCAGGAAAATTTCTAGGAAATTTTTTGATATCTTGAAGATCTACTCCGCAAATTTTTCCACCAGGATTACTTTCTGCCAATATTTGTAAAAAACTTCCAGGGCACGCACCAAGGTCTACAATATTAGATTTTTTACGGATTAGTTTAGGAAATTTTTGAATAATTTCTTCAAGCTTAAAAGCACTTCTGGCTCTTAACCCTCTTTCTTTTGCTTTTCTAAAATATGTATCATTTGGATTATATGCTTTTGGCATAACTGCGTTTATTTAAAATATAGTATGTAAAGCATATCATATTTATATTTTTTTTTGTATTGTTCTCTTTTTTTTGTTATGATTATTTGAAATATATATAAATATAATAAATATAATAAATATAATAAATATGACAAATATAATTTTTGCAGAAGTTGAAAAACAAGATGAAGAAAAAATTTCATCAGAGTTTACCATAGATAACCGAATTTTAAATGAAAATATTGTTTGTGATAAATCTGATAAATATTTTGAAGAATATAAAAATGCAGAAGTTCTCTGTATTTTTATATATTCAAAAATTACAAAAAAATTGCTAGATGCAATGCCAAATTTAAAACTTATTGTTACGCGTTCTGTTGGGTATAATCATATTGATTTACAAGAATGTTATAATAGAAAAATTCCTGTTTGTAATGTTCCTGACTATGGAAGTCATGTGATTGCAGAACATGTTTTTGCAATGTTGCTATCCTCTTTGCGATGCATAGAAGAAGCTTCTGATAAAACCAAAATGTGTGATTTTACTTTTTCTGGATTGCGTGGTATGTCTTTAAAAGGGAAGACCTTGGGAATTATTGGGACTGGAAAAATTGGAAAAAAAGTTGCAAGAATTGGTTCTATGGGCTTTTTGATGAATGTCATTGCATATGCTCGTCATCCAGATGTTGATGCATCGCTTTCTTCACATTTTGAATATGTAGATTCTCTTGAAGAAATTTGGAAAAAATCAGATATTATTTCTTTGCATATTCCTGAAAATAAAGATAGTTATCACATCATAAATAATGAAAGTATTGCAAGAATGAAAGATGGAGTTGTTTTGGTAAATACTGCACGTGGTGGGCTGATAGAAACTCAAGCATTAATTGATGGAATTAGAAATAAAAAAATTTCTCATGCGGTTCTTGATGTTGTGGAAAATGAAAAACATATTAGCAATTTTCCAGAATTGCTAAAAATGAAAGAAGTGTTAATAACTCCTCATATTGCATTTTATGCAGATGATTCTATGAAAACAATGTATAGCGAAGCAATCGCTTCTATTCATAAATTTTTAACTCATAAAAAGCTTATTCATGAAATAAAAGAAATTGAAGATTAATACAGCTCTATGCTGATTTTACCATTTTACTTACATAAAGTTTGTTTGTAGATTTCTGATTTGCTGCGATATAATTATTAAGTTTTACGGTATGAAAACCTCCATGATGTGCATTTAAGTCAAGTTTTTCTCCTATATTTTCTCCATTAATCGTAAGATTGATGGGTTTATTTTTGGCAATTTTTTCTATGGTAATAGGATCGTTGTGTGTATTTCTTCTAAGATTTGTTGATTTTTCTAATCGCTCTCGTAATGTTCCTTTTTCTCTTGCTTTGTTTGCGTATACTTTTTGATATTCTTCTGATGTTGTAAAATCAACAACTCCTTCATCAGCTTTTAATTTTAAAAAATTTATACCTGCATGAGAAAATAGTATTTCTCCATTTTCATCAACTGTTACAATTCCTCCATGAGTATCTGTTCCCATTGCTACAAGATATTGTTTATTTTTATTTCTTGGATTTCTAAACATTTTTAACACTTCTTGTCTTGGTGTTGGTTTTTTGATACCTAAAAATTTATCAAAATATTTTTCATATGAATTTTTAGGATCTGTTTTTGCATATTCTAAATATGTATGAAATTTTTGATCAGATCCTTTGTTGGATAAGTTATTTTCTTTCATGAAATCTATTACAGATGTTACGCAATTAATACCTGTTTTAATATTTTGCTTCTTTTCTTTTATAATATTATGCGCATAATGTGTTGTATTATCTTCTAAAAATTTTAAATTTTCTGGAGTTAGTGCTAAAAAATTTTTTGATAAATCTTCTTGAAGATTTTCTTGAGACTCTTTTGGATCATTAATTGGTTTTGTTGACTTTTTTGATTCTTCTACTTTTGTTTGTAGTTTATTTAGAGCATTTTTTGATTTTTCTTTTATGTTTAAAAAATCACTAATTTTATCTCCTAAATATTTAAAAATATTTGCTATTTTATCAATAGCAGTTTCTATAAATGTTTTATTTTCTCTGCTCATTTTAATTTATTAAATTTTTTTTTACAATTTTTTTTCTTAATTTTAGCATCTTCCGCATTTTTTTTCAATTTCATTAAATGGATAAAAAATAGACACAGGTCTTCCGTGAGCACAACTGTGTTGATTTTTACATCTTTTCCAATCTTGAATAAGAGCCTCCATTTCAGAGTGAGACATATAATCTCCAAACATTTTTGCACCTCGGCAAGCTGCATATGATAACACTTTTTTGGCAAATGAATCTGTTATGCTTGAAAATTCTGGTTCAAAAAAATCACAATTTTCAAATATTTCTATAAATAATTTTTCAATATTTATTTTTTCACTTCCTTCGGGAACAGTGCTTACTGCAATTTCATTATTTCCAAAATCTTCAATTTCAAATCCAATATCATGTAAATATTCTTGTTGTTCTAGCAATAAATCTTTATCAGACTGAGAAAGAGAAAACACGCAAGGGGTAAGCAATGGTTGCGATATAATTTCTTTATTTTTTGCTTTTTCTGTTAGATTTTCCAATCGAACTCTTTCATGAGCCGCATGTTGGTCTACAATTCTTAATCCATCAATTTCTTCTACAATAATAAAGCTTTTACGAATTTGCCCAACTATGCTCCAATTTTTTTCTGAAGCAAAATCTTGGAAAGTAGGTGAAAAAGCTGGAAAACTTGGGAAGCTTTGAACATGTGAAGTTTTTGTATTTGTATTGAAATCTGGAACAGAAAATCTTTGAGAAATATTTTGCTGTTTTAAAGAAAGTGTCGGTGTAAAATTTTGAGTTTCTGAAATATTTTCAAGAGCAGTAGAAAAAGCTTGTTTTACTGCTTTAAATATATTTGAAGAGTTTACAAATTTTACCTGTGTTTTTCTGGGGTGAACATTTACATCTACTTCGTCTGGTTTGATATGAATATGCAAAACAAAAGCTGGAAATTTTCCACGAGCAAGCAATGTTTCATAGCTTTGAGACACTGCAGAATAAATAATAGAATCGTTTGAAATCATTCTATTGTTTACAAAAATATACTGCTTTGTTCTATTTGAACGCTGATAATTGTAATGTGTTGTAAATCCAGAAATTTGAATATCTAATCCATTATATATCAATGGTAAAAAATGCTGAGTTATATCTTTTCCTAAAATATCTTTTGCTCTATTTTGTAAATCACTTTTTTGTACGGATAATTTTTCAGTATTATTTATTTTTAACACAAAACTGACATTCGGATTTGACATCGCAAAATTTTCTATTGTTTTCAAAATTTCTCGCTCTTCTGTGCTATTTGTTTTTAAAAATTTTTTTCTGGCAGGGACATTCCAAAATATATTTTCTATGATTATATCTGTTCCGTTTTGAGTGCTACATGGAAAAACCTCTAAATTATCTTTATTTTTTACTTCTTTATAAATAATTTCTCGCCCAATCTCATCTGTTTTTTGTTTTGTTTTTAATGTAATCTGCGAGACTGATGCAATAGATGCAAGTGCTTCTCCTCTAAATCCAAAAGATGAAAGAGAAAATAAATCTTCTACTTTTGATATTTTGGAAGTAGCATATCGAATAAAGCAATTTTTTGAATCTTCTTCATTCATTCCAATTCCATTATCTATAATTCTAATTTTTTTTACACCACCTTCTTCAATCTCAATTTTTACAGAATCCGCCCCTGCATCAATACTGTTTTCTACCAATTCTTTTACAATGCTGGCTGGTCTTTCTACAACTTCTCCAGCTGCAATTTGATTTTGTAAAGACTTTGGTAATAATTTTATTGTCATATTTTATTTAATTTTCACTATAATAACCCAACTCGTTTTTTGATTTTTTCCAATTGTCTATTTGCAATATTGTTTGCTGTTTGTGCTGATTTTTCTAATACTTCTAAAACATATTCTGGATTTTGTTTTAATTCTTCGTATTTTTTCCACATTGGAGTCATATATTTTTCAATTGCAGAAAAGAGTAGTTTTTTTGCATCGCCATATCCAATCCCATTTTCTCCTCCAGTTTCATATTTTTTTCGCAAATCTTCTAATTCTGTTTTTGATAAATAAAGTTTAGCAAGAGCAAAAATATTGCATGTTTCTGGATCTTTTATTTCTTCCACTCCTTTTGAATCTGTAACAATTTGCATTACTCGTTTTTTAATTTCTTTTAGATTTCCAAAAAGAGGAATAGTGTTGTTATAACTTTTGCTCATTTTTGCTCCATCAATCCCAGGAACAACTCCAACTTCTTCAGAAATTACTGGCTCTGGAGCGTGTAATGCACTTCCTCCATATATATTATTAAATTTATTTGCCAAATCTCTTGTAATTTCTACATGTTGTTTTTGGTCTTTTCCAACAGGTACAAAATCTGGATTATACAATAAAATATCTGCTGACATTAAAACTGGATATCCAAAAAGCCCAGCTGTTGCATCTTGCCCTTTTGCTTTTTTATCTTTATACGCATGAGACCGCTCCAAAAGCCCCATGGGTGTAAGTGTAGATAAAATCCAAGATAATTCTGAATGTGCAGGCACATCACTTTGCTTAAACATTAAAATTTTATCTGGATTTAAACCACAAGCCAAAAGAGATGTTGCTAAATCTAAAGTATATTCTTTTAACAATTTTTTATCTTGAATTGAATTTAATGCATGTAAATCTGCAATAAAAATAATTGTTTTATCATATTTTTCTGCAAGTTCTAAATTTGGAACAATACATCCAAAATAATTTCCCAAATGTAAGGCTCCTGATGGTTGTAATCCTGTTAAAACTGATTTTGATGACTTTATTGATTTTGTAGACATGTATTTTTTTATATAAAAATTATATATAAATACTATAATATTTTTTATATTTTGACAATTTATAAAATATTTGATAGAGTTATATGAATTTTTAAAACAAATATTTTTAAAAATTTTGAATATAATTACACAAAAAATAATGCAAACAGCAAAACAAAAAGATATTTTTATGAAAATATGGGCCGGATTTAGTATTTCTTTGCTTTTATTTTTGTTTTTTCAAACATCTATAGTTTCTGCATTTTCGGCAATAGGAACACAAAGTGAAGAATATGCCGCAAAGCAAATTCAAGAACAATTAACAAATTCGTATATTGAATCGAGCAAAAAAGCTATTGGAATTAAGATATTGGAAAAAAAAATATTGGAAAAAAGAGTAGATACGCTTACGGCTGAAGATAATATTGCTGCATACAATCAGGATATTTCGATTTTACAAGAAAAAATTTCTGTATTTTTTGCGCAACTATCTCCGTCAAAGCAGAAAATTGCAAAATTAAAAACAGAGCAAAACGCTATTGTTTCCACTCTTTTAGAAAAAGGAAAGATTTTATTGCGTATATATATACAGCTAGAAGAAATTCAAAATAAAAAACAAACACGAAGTGAAGAACTTTTTGCTTCATTTTTTATAGATAATTCTGCAGAAACAATAGAAAATCAAGAAATAGAAAATTTAAAAAAATTGGAACAAAAAATATTGCCAGAATTTTCATCTGAATTATTATCATTGCAAAAAAATAAATTTAAACAGTTAAAAATTCAAAAATCTATTAACCCAGTAGAAAAACAATATAAAAAATTGAGCAATAAAAGAGATGAATTAGAGCAAAAAAAAGAAAGAGAAGAGGCGATTTTGGCACAAGCATCAGAATCAAAAACAGAATATGATAAATTGCTTCTTTCTACTCGAAAGCAAATGTTGGATTCTATGCTGGATTCTGTGCGGGTAGATGCAGAATTGGAAGAATTAAATAAAAAATTAACACAACTCGAAGATGAAAAAGTAAAGAGTAAAAAATTATCTGCAAAAGCAAATGCAGAAAAAATAAAAAAATTATTACATGCATCATCAATGCCAGATGAAATTGACACATCAGGATTATCTTATGAAGATATTGCAACTATAGATTTACAACTTTTAAAAGAAGCGAATAAAAATAAATTTGTATTGAATTCAGTATTGGCATGGCCAGTTTATCCCACAAAAGGAATTTCTGCAGGGTTTCGTGAACCATCATATTATGCAAGATTTAAAATGCAACATAACGCCGTTGATATTCCAGCACCACAAGGAACACCGTTAAAATCAGCAGCAAGTGGGTATGTATACAAAGCAAAAGATAATGGACTTGGATATTCTTATATTATTATTTTACATAAAAATAATATTAGAACGGTATATGGGCATGTTTCTCAAATAAATGTGAGAGAGGGGCAATTGGTTCAAGAAGGGGAGTTGATTGGTTTATCTGGAGGAATGCCTGGGACGAAAGGGGCTGGAAAAATGACGACAGGTCCGCATTTACATTTTGAAGTTTTAGAGAATGGTGTGTATAAAAACCCATTAGACTTTTTAGAAACTGGTGTGTTAAAATAGATATGAAATTTTTATTTTAATTGTATGGCTCAAGATATAAATGAGATGCTGAATCATCAACGAATTGATAGTCAGAATGATACTGCACAAGCAGGGGCTTTGTCTGGGCTGAAATCTGAATTGCATTTTGCAGGAATTTACGACCAACAAGAACGAAAGAAAAAAGAGGATCAATTACGCATGATTCTTGAAAATGCACTTTTTTTACAAGAAGACCAAGAGCGAAAAAAACGATGGTTAGATGTTATTACAGAACTTCCATTTCCTTTGTTAAATTCTCTTATACCTGCATGTATTCGTGAAAATTTACGATTTAAACAGCACAAAAGAAATTTAGTTTTAGAATTAAATAAAAAAAGAGCAAATGATTGGGCTTAGAATAAATGAGAATAGAAAAAATTTACAATAAAATAATAAGAAATATTTAATTAAAATATTATGAGTACTACTAATGCCCCTTCTAAACGACCGAAAAAAGAATTAAAAGAACTTAAAGAGTCCGCAGAAACTACAAATTTTTTTAAAAAAGATTTATTGACTCTTTCTGAAATGGATACTAAGGCAAATGAGATTTTAAATTACAAGAATCAACAAAGATTTATAGGTCCTAAAAAAGCTATTACAAATGGTAATTATATAGACGACATTAATGCAAATGCTCTTGCAAAATTAAAATCAACGGATAGTGTGCCAGGGAATATAGACTTAGGGCTTACGGCATCTGTTCTTGCGTTATTTGTTGGAGCTCGCTTACAAATGTTTTTAGATTCTAAAAAATCAGAATTAAAATCTATTTCAGATTTATCAGATATTACACCCCTAACAGATTCAGAAAAAGCAAAGTATAGCCTTTCTCCTGATGTAGCCAAGGCAATTGATTCTTCTATTTTAAAAGTTCAAGAAATTTTAAGTGAAGATAGTGATGATACAAAAAGTATTGGTTATGAAATGAAATTTGTAGTAGAGGATATTTTAAGGGATTATGTTGTTCAAAAACAGGATATTCAAACTGCGAATGATAAAAAAAAAGGAAAAACGGATGGTATAAATAAATATGCAGCAGCAGCAGGAGGGGCTACTATAGGAAAAATAATTGGAGGAAATACTGGAGGTGTTTTTGGTGGATTAGTTGGTCTTTTTTCTAATGCATTCTCTCCAGATTATAATAGTAGTATGACTGTAGGGCAAAATATAAGAAAAGGTGCAACTGCAGCAGTAAAAGGAATAAAAGAATCTACTCCAGATCTTAGAGATGTAACAAGAGGTGCAAAAAATACTCATAGAGAAATTAAGCATTTTTTTAAAGATTTGGGAGTGAAAAATACTACAGGGCAAACAACGACAGCTTTTGCTACAGAAGCTGTAGTGGGTGCCTTGGGGTTATATGCAGGAAAGTCACTATTACCCAAAATTTGGAACTTTTTTGGATGGGGTGGAGATAAAATAAAAGAAAAAATGATTGGAAAAGAAGGAGAAAAAGGTATTGTTACAGAGTCTCCATGGTATACTACAGCATTAGCTTTATTAGGGATTGGAGGAGCTACTTATGCTTATCAAAATTCAGATTCTAAGCTTGCAGAAAAGTATAGAGAGGATCAGGCTGTGGCAGAAAGAAAGGCAAATAATTCAAGTTCAGCACCTATGCCGGAATGGTATTCTGTTTCAGGAAATATTGTTACAATAGATAACCTTGATGATATTAATAATGATAAGTATGAGTCAGATACCGATAACTTAGAAGATATTTTTGATACATTGGTATCATCAACTCTTATGTTAAGGAGTTCTAGTGTGAAAACAATAGATGAAATTTTTGAAAAATTAAGTACTGACTATAATGGTAAAGATATAGTCTTAAAATGGGGAGATTATACTGTCAAAAGATCATATAGAGATTTAAATAATAATAATAATTATCAATATAATTATGAGTTTATGAATTCTAATTATTCTGATAAATCATTTAAAATTACATCAATAGTATCGGGAAGTAATACTTCGAAATCTGTTAAAAATACATTACAAGAATATCAAATCTCAAATACTGGAGTTATAACACCAAAAGGGACAACAATAACTTTGTCTTAAGTATTTTAAAAAGTTCGAAAAAATTCGGGCTTTTTTTTAATATTTCATAACTCGAAATAATATCTTGAATACAAAATATTATTTGTTTATACTCAAGCAGAAAAGAAAATTTTATTTATTTATTTTATGGCACGAGACCTATCAAAAATCCGTAATATCGGTATTATCGCTCATATTGATGCGGGGAAAACAACTACAACAGAACGAATTCTTTTTTATGCAGGACGAACGCATAAAATTGGAGAAACTCATGATGGAGAATCTCAAATGGATTGGATGGAACAAGAAAAAGAACGAGGTATTACTATTACTTCTGCTGCAACTTTTTGTCAATGGAAAGATGTAGATATTAATATTATTGATACTCCGGGGCATGTAGATTTTACTGTAGAAGTAGAGCGTTCTCTTCGAGTTCTTGATGGTGGAGTTGCTGTTTTTGATGGTGCTCAAGGTGTAGAACCTCAATCGGAAACAGTTTGGCGACAAGCTGATAAATATGATGTTCCACGAATCTGTTTTGTAAATAAAATGGATAAAATGGGGGCAGATTTTGCAATGTCTATTGGAACAATTCATGAACGACTTACAAAAAATGCAGTTGCAATTCAACTTCCTATTGGAGCTGAAGATGATTTTGAAGGAGTTATCGACCTTATTGAAATGAAAGAAGTTCGATTTCAAGGAGAAAATGGTGTAGATATTGTTGAATCTGAAATTGACGCAAGTCGATTGGAAGAAGCTCAAGAATATCGAGAAAAATTGATTGAAGCTGCTGCTGATATTGATGATGCAATTATGGAAAAATATATGGAAGGAGAAGAAGTTTCTATTCCAGAAATTAAATCAGCTCTTCGAAAAGGAGTTTGTGCAAGTGAATTATACTTAGTTCTTTGTGGTACAGCTCTTCGAAATATTGGTACTCAATTAGTACTAGATGCTGTTCAAGATTACCTTCCATCTCCTGTAGATGTTCCAGCAATTACTGGAAAAGATATTAAAACAGATGAAGAAGTTGCAGTTCCACTTGATGGAAAAGAATTGCGAGGGGTTGTATTTAAAATTGCAACGGATCCATTTATTGGGCGACTTTGTTTTTTCCGAGTATATGCTGGAGAAATTAAAAAAGGAACATATGTTGTAAATGCTCGAACTGGTAAAAAAGAACGAGTTGGTCGACTTGTAGAAATGCATGCAAATACTCGAGAAGAAATTGACTCTATTGGTACTGGTATGATTGGTGCAGTAGTAGGTCTTAAAGATGTTAAAACAGGGGATACACTTTGTACTGAAGGTGGTCAAATTTTAGCTCTTGAAGAAATGACATTTCCAGAACCTGTAATTCATGTTTCTGTAGAAGCTGATTCAAAAGGAGATCAAGAAAAAATGGGTATGGCTATTTCAAAACTTTCAGAAGAAGATCCTACTTTCCGAGTTAAAACAGACGACGAAACAGGACAAACTATTCTTTCAGGAATGGGAGAGCTTCATCTTGAAGTATTAGTAGACCGAATGAAGCGAGAATTTGGAGTGCATGCAACAGTAGGTGCACCTCAAGTAGCATATCGAGAAACTATTTTGAAAGAAGTAAATATCGAAGAAAAATACTCTAAACAAACTGGTGGACGAGGACAATACGGTCACGTTCTTATGCGAGTTAAACCTTTATCTCAAGAATTTAAAGACGGAGATGAAAAAACTGATGGAGTTGAATATAAATTTCATAATAAAATTGTTGGAGGAAAAATTCCTAATGAATTTATTCCAGCGGTAGATAAAGGAATTAAAGAAGCTATGAAAAAAGGGGTTGTTGCTGGATATCCAATGGTAGATATTGAAGTTGAATTATATGATGGTTCGTATCATGATGTGGATTCAAGTGAATTTGCTTTTAAGGCAGCTGGTTCTATCGCATTTCAAAAAGCGGCAAAAGCGGCAAAAGCGGTACTTTTAGAACCAATTATGCAAGTTGAAGTAACAACTCCAGAAGATTATCTAGGAGATGTTATGGGAGATATTTCTTCTCGACGAGGAACTATTGAAGAAAATACAGACCGAGGTACTGCTAAGGTTATTAAAGCAAAAGTTCCATTATCTGAAATGTTTGGATATGTAAATGACTTACGATCTTCAACACAAGGACGAGCTTCATATTCTATGGAATTTGCTCGATATGATATTGCTCCATCAAATGTTACAGAAGAAATTAAAAAAGAACGAGGAGTTGCATAATTCTTTCATTCAAAAAAAATAATTTTTACATAACAAAAAGAACTCTAGAAATAAAATTTCTAGAGTTCTTTTGTTTTAAATTACTAATTATAAATATTACGCTTTTCCAAGAGATTCTTGTCCAACTTCCCATGCAACAGGGCAAAGTTCTCCGCTTTGTGCTGCTTTTAATGTTCGAAGAATTTCGTTTACATTTCGTCCAATAGGTAAATCATTTACAGTAGAAGAATGAATTTTTCCATTTGGATCAATAATAAATGTTCCTCTAAGAGACATTCCATCATCGTGTAAAACATCATAAGAAATAGAAATTTCTTTTTGTAAATCTGAAACAAGAGGGAAGTTTAATTGTCCTAAATCTCCTTCACACCATGCTTTATGAGAATGCTCAGAGTCTACAGAAACTCCAATAATTTGAGCATTTGTATCTTCAAATGCTGATGCTTTTGCAGAAAATTCTTTAATTTCTGTTGGACATACAAAAGTAAAATCTAAAGGATAGAAAAAAACTACAGCCCATTTTCCTTTATTTAAAACATCTTCATATAAAGAAGTTTTTGTAAATTCTCCTTTAAAATAAGAATTTGCAGTAAAGTCTGGAGCTTTTCCAGAGACTCGAGCCATTACATATTGGTCTTCAAAGTTCATAATTAAAATAGTTATAAAATATATTTATTTGTGATATCTTATTATACTAAAGATATCACTTTTCTATTTTATCAATATTTCAATTTATATTATATAGATTTTATATCAAAAATAAATCTTCTTCTTTAGATATTTCAGCACTTTTATGATTTTGTTGAATTTCTGTAAATAAATTTTTATCTAAATTTTCAATTAATACAAAAGGGGTAGATTCTGCTGCTTGCCCCATTAAAATTTCAGCACTACTCACCAAATTATCAGCAATATTTACGGTTGAAACTTCTAATTTATTTCCAAATAAATCTTCTGTTCCTCTTTCGTCTTTTATTCCAAAAAAACCAGACCACGCAATTGCAACACCTACAGTCCCTCTTCGTCGCATGGTTACTCGTGAATCTGAAACAACAACTCCAAAATTTTTTAGATTAAATACTTTTTTTATTTTTTTTGTAAATTTATCTGCAAACTCTTGAATATTTTCTGGCCATAATATAATTTTTCCTTTTTTACTATTTGATTGATCTATCCCTGCATTTGCAATAACTACTCCATTTTTTACTGTTAATAAAAATTTATTTTTATCTACCAAAATTTCATCGGCTTCTGCAAATACAGCTTTTCTAAAATCTTCTAAGTTTTGTATGTTTACAATTTTATTTTGAGATACTGCAACAATTTTTGAAGAAATTACCAAAACTGTATTGTCTTGAATATTTTCAGATTTTGCATTTTTCAGATATTCTAAAAAGAAGGTGAAAATATTTTCACCTTCTTTTAAAATTCGTGTTTTTATTGGAATTAAATTCATGTGTTTTTAATAAAAATATTATATATTTTTATTCTATCATAAATTATTCCCCTTGAATAAGTCCATACCCAGTTGTTTCATCTTTTCCTGATTCTGCAATATCAATTGCATAACTTTGTAGTGTATTTCTTACATCGTTCAAAGTTGCGTTATTATTTTGTGATAAAATTAATGCAACAATTCCTGCAACATGAGGGCTTGCCATACTGGTTCCGCTAATTGTTTTAAAATCACCATCATACCAAGTTGAAGTAATATTTACACCGGGTGAAGCAAATTCAATTTCATCTCCTCTGGAAGACCATGATGGAACTTTATCATCTGAATCAATTGCAGAAACAGCAATAACTTCAGAAAATTTTGCAGGATAATTTACGGATTTTCCATCATTTCCTGCAGCCGCTACAATAATAATTCCTGCATCGCTAGCTCGTTTTATTGCATCATGAAAAGTTTGAGAATATTCTGTTGCACCAATGCTTAGATTAATAACATCGATATTATTATCTATAGCCCAATCAATTCCTTCTATAATATCTGAAACATATCCAGTCCCATCTTTATTTAAAGCTTTTACTGCAAAAAGTTTTACCTTTGGAGCAACTCCAATAACACCTTCTCCATTTTCTGTTGCAGCAATAGTTCCAGAAACATGAGTTCCGTGCCCATTGTCATCATCAAAAGAAGAATTATCTATTGTGTTTATTCCTCCAGAAACTAACAAATCTGAATGTTCTGTGTCTGCACCTGTGTCAATAACTGCAACTCTGATATTTTCTCCTTGTGTTGTATTCCAAAGATTTTCTACATTGATATGATCAACTCCCCAAGGTAAAGGTTCTCTATTTGCAACAGGAGTTGGCTCTGGTGTAAATGTTGGATTTGGTACAGATGTTGGAATCACTATATGTATTCCCATTCCAAAATCTGTATGAAATAAAATATCATCTTCAATATATTCTATATTTTCATTTAGCAATAATGAATTTAACTCCTCTTGTGAAATATTCACTACAGCACCTCCTACTATTGGAGCATCTGAAAGTACTTCAATATTCATATTACTTAAAAATTTTGAAATATTAAAAAAGATAGGTGCATTATCTTTAAATTTAATAATTTTTCGAGTAAGTTTTTCTGAATTTTCAACTTGTGAAGATTCAGAAGATTGTTCAAGAGAATTGATTGATTGCGTAGTATTTGTTATATCCGCATTATATTGATTGTCAGAAATTTGATTATTATGGATTTTTTCTGAAATTGCATTTTGAGAATTTTTTAAATTGTAAATAACAAAAGCTAAATCTTTTCGCGTAAGTGGTTTGCTTGCATAAAAATTTGAAGTATTATCACTTGGTAGCAATGTAATAATATTTTGAGAATATTTTGCAAACCAATCAGTATTGGTAACATCTTTTATTTTTCTATCTGTATTTAAAAGATTTAAATATTGGGATGAATTTTTTAGCATTATATTTGTAAAAATTTTTGCAAATTCTGCTCTATTTACTTCTTTTCCTGGCAAAAAAGTTCCATTGTTATATCCTGAAACTGCACCTTCTTGTTCTGCTTTTGCAATGTATGGAGTGTACCAAGCGTTATTAGGAACATCTATAAAATATGCTAATGCATTCAAATCGATATATTCACTTTTTGTAGAATATAAAACCTTTAAAAGTTCTGCTCTGTTTACGGTTCTTTCTGGGAAAAAATTCCCATTTTTTTCTGTCATAATATTTTCGGATTTTACAAAATCAATAGCATTTGTAAAATTTTCAAATGTTGTATTTTCTGCAAATGCAGAAGAAGAAAAAGCAAGTAAGCCTGCTAGTCCTGCTGTTATAATTTGTTTGTTTTTCATGTTCATATAAGTGTAATAAAGTATAAAGAATATAATTCTTTTTTATTATAACAAAAAACTCATACCCTTCCTAGGTATAAGTTTTTTACTTGTTTTATTCATATAAGTAAATTTTTCTTAATCTTTCTGAAGTTCCAAAACGAATTAAAACTTCATACGAAATAGTGTTTAATTTTTGAGCTATTTCTCGTGCATTTTGATTTTCATTCAAAATATAAATTTTTTGCTGTTGCAACTCTTTTACATCAATATTATCTGAAATTAAATATGCAGATTGATCCATGCTTATTCTACCAACACATTTATATTCATTTTTTTGCTCTGAAAAAACCGAATATTTATTGCTTAATAATCTATTTAATCCATCGGCATATCCTACTGGCAAAATTCCAATAATTTCATTAGGCTGTTTTGTAAAATATGTTCGTCCATATCCAATAGAAAAATTTTTTGGAAATTTTTTTAAAAGCGTGAAATATGAATATATTTTTACAACTGGCTTTAATCCTAAATTTTCTGCACCACTTCCAGGTTCTGGATACCCATAACTTGCTATTCCTGGACGAATCATATCAAATACAGAATTTTTATGTTCTGTTGCCCCACCGCTATTTGAAGTATGAAAAATAATATTTTTTGAATTTTCACAAATATTTTTTATTTTTTGTTTTATTTTTGAAAATTTTTGTATTTGAAATTCTGTATATTCAAAATTTTTTTTATCAGAAATGTCACTATCAGACACAGGGAAATGCATCATCACACCTTTTATTTGTATAAAGTTTGAATTTTGTATTTTTTTAAAAAGCTCAAAAAAATCTTTTTCCAATACTCCACATCTTCCCATTCCCAAATCTATTTTGATATGAACAGATATTTTTTGGTTATTTTTATCTAAATATTTCTTAAAATATTCTTCTATTTTAAGAAAAGTTTCTATTTCTGAAATAGCAATTTCAATATTTTCTTTTGCAATAAAATCTAAAAATTTTTCTGAATATTGAGTTTGTCCTAAAACTAAGATAGGTAAATGTATTCCCGATTTTCGGAGCTCAAAAGCTTCTTGCAAATGTGCTACTCCTAAATAATCTACAGATTTTTTTTCTTGAACAAATTTAGAAATTTCAATCATTCCACAGCCATATCCACCACCTTTTACAGGCAATAAATATTTTATTTTATTATTTATTTGTTTGTTTTTTTCTTGAATTTTTAAAATATTTTCTTCTAAATTTTTAAAATTAACTTCAAAAAAACCTACTGCAAAAGGATGCATCTTTTCATGTTTTTTATTCAACTGTTTTATAAAATTCTGCATAATATTATTATCTTCTTCTTCTTCTTGATGAGCTTTTTTTTCGAGTTTTAGATTTTTTTCTTGTTGAATTTTTCTTTTTTTGACTCTCTGATCGTTTTTTTTCTGCACGATTTTTTGAAACAGCTTTTGTCTGTGAATTTCCTTTTTTCAATTTTTCATTATTCTTTTTTGTTTCAGATTTTGCTTTGTCCAAATCTGCTTTATTCATTGGGCGTTCATTTGTCATTGCAGGTCTCGCTGGTGGCATTGCATTACTTTGTCCAAACATCATATTTGAAATCAATCCTCCAATTACAGATCCAGCAATTGCCCCCATCATTATATCCATAAATGGAGAATCTCCTCCATCTTCAACAATTTGAGTTTCTTCTTCAATTTTTTTCTGTAAAGCATCTGGATTTTCTGCCAAAGTAACCGATTCAAGAGTTGATCCATATGAAAAAATTTTCAACTTTTCAACTATTTCTTTTTCTTTTCCACAAATTTTATATTGTGTAAATATATCATCAAAATATTTTATGTTACTACACTCTTTTGTTCTATCGGAAATACTTTCTGCACAAATATATACAGAATCTGTCAATTCACATTGCATTGCAACACAGGGTCCATTTGATTTTTCACAGGCTTGTGCGTATAAATTTGTTAAATCTGGAAGTGATTTATCAATTTCAATATCATCAGAAGGAATATCTGGTGTTGAGCATCCAGAAAATAAAAGCAACGAACACACTAAGGTAAATAGTGAAAATTTTGTAAATAACTTCATTATATTTTTATAAAAGTAAAAAAAATCTATAAATATATTATCATATCTGCACAATTTTTTATATTTAAATATTCTCAAATATAAAATCGATTGGTTCATTGCTTAAATTTTCATTAATACTCTCTATCTTCAATTGTAATGTAATATTTTACTATTTATATTACTACTTTTATTGTGATTTAAAGCAGTAAGGCTAGGGGCTTCTTGTTCTCTTCTTTAAATTCTTTTTGATTTCTTAAATGATTTTCTCTACCTACTTTACATAAAAATTTTCAGGAATATCTAATCCTATAATAGTATGCAATTTATATATTGTTTTTTTATCACCGGTTGCAGTTCTTAAAAAAAGTAGCTCTTCGCTTTTGATATTATATATCTCCACAGCTATCAAAAACTGCTTCTTGTGTGCAAATTACACCAGAATTACATTCTGGATTTGGAGCAAATAATGGTTCACAATCGGAGCGATTCATGCAACTTGAAACATCTTGAATTTCGGAGCATTTTCCAGCTTTTACAAATAAAACTTCTTTAGATGTGTCTTTTTTCAAGTTCATATCCAAACCTTTAATCATATCATTTGAAATTGAATACATGTTTTCTCCAATTCGAATTAATCTTTTTATAATATATGAATTATCCCAGTAATCTGTTTTGTATTCTGGAAAATGAGAAACAGCTCCTAAAAGTTTAAATCCAGAATTTATATCAAATGAATATAATTGAGCTCCTGTAAATACATTTTTAGGTTGTTTCCATCTATATTGAGTCACACAATATTCTCTATCTCCTGTTTCTTGGCATTTTTTATATAAATCTTCTCGCTCTGTTTTATTTTCTATTTGCATAATTCTGATAGGAAAACCAAGCAATTTTCTTTCTTTATCAAAAAATAATGCTTTTGGATTTCTTAAAATTTCACTTTCTGTTCCTCTGTCTCCAATAACGGTTTTATGAATTTCTTTTGGATCTGTAATATCTGAAACATCAAAAATTGAAAGTTTCATCCCTTTTTGCATATCCCATGTAAATCTTTCTGAATTTTCAGCTTCTTCAGAAACTTCTTTCCCAAAACCAATTAAATAATTTTCATCAATAGGATGAAGATAATCTGACCATCCAGGAATTTTTAATTCTCCTGTAATTTTAGGATTCTTAGTATCTAAATCTAAAACGAACAATGGATCTGTATTTCTAAATGTAACTACAAATCCTCGCTTTCCCATAAATCGAACAGATTTAATTTGCTCACCTTTGGCAATTCCAGTAATTTCTCCCGTTTTTTCTAAATTTTCATTTAATATAGAAACAATATTTTCTCCATTTGTATGTGTTGCAATTCTAAAATGATTATCAAATTCACTCATTGAATATTTATTCAACACACCACCGTTTATTTCTCCTTGTGCAACAAATTCAACATTTGTTTTGTCTAATGAAAATTTAGAAATTCTCGAAATATTTTCCCAATCCCAAAACGCATCAGTATTTCCTTCATCATCTTGATCTGTTACAAATTTTTGTTTTGAATCTGATTGAATTACATATAAGTTTTTTGCTGATGAATAAATATTATTTCCAGCTCCTAAAATATTTTTAAACGATACTTTTTCTTCTGTATTTTTTACATTTATAGCAGAAATAGTTGTTAAATTTTGTGATGTAAAATTTGGGAAATATGAAATTTGGTCACATTTTGTAATTCGTGAAATTGCTCCATTATCTGAAAATTCAGGAAGTGGATTTTTTGTAGAATAGTTATATAAATAATTATTTGTAATTAAGTATACAATATCATTTATTTTTCGACTTGAAACAATATTTCCTTCTACGCTCACTTTTCGAGTTTGAACGGGATGTGTTCTGTCTGAAATATCAAAAACTCTTACTTCTGTAAAATTTTTATACTGATTCGGATAATATTCTCCAGGGGCGATCATCTTTTTTTGATACATTATTTCTAGATGTTTTGCGTTTCTATTTCCAATTAAAACAAGAGTATTTTTATCTAAAAATAATTCTTGAATATTCATATCATCTACTGTAATTACAGCATCTTCTTTCATTTCATTTTGAGGATATGCTTTCACAATTCGAACATCATTTCCTCTTGCAAAAAAGATATGAGAACCATCATTTTTTACAATATCAGCTTCATCTACACCAAACTCTTGAATATTTGTTGTGGAAAAATCTGAAGCATCTGATGATTTCATCATTGATGTCTGTGGAGCTAAATCTATATTTCCTCTCAGTAATGTGTTTTCACCAAATGTATTAAAAGAATTAACCCCATTATTTCTCAATTGTGATTTTTCTAATTGTTTTTTTAGCTGTTCACATGAATTTATTTGCAATGGCTCTGTTGTTTCTACGATTTCTTTTCCAGTAGCAAGTCTCCATACTACATCTGCCATTTGCCCTCTGGTAAATGCCTCTTCCTTGGCAGGTAATTCATTTTTATTTATTGCATTTTCTTCTTCTAAGGCTGTTATATATTTATTATACCAATGTAAGTTTAAAGATTGATCATCTAATTTTTTTTCAATTTTTTTTAAATCTATAAATTTTTCATTTTGAGCAAGAGTTATAATTTTTGCAGATTCCACAAAATTTATTTCTTGATTTGGTTTAAATGTTCTATCTTTGTACCCATTTATCAGTCCTGATTTTTGAGCAGAACACACATATTTCGCAAACCAATTTTCTGAACTCACATCAGAAAAAATTGAAGAAATATTTAAAACTTCTTTTTTTGAACAATCGCTTATAGGAATTTGTGCAGTTTCCAAAATAATTTTTGTAAATTCTGCACGTGTAATATGTTGTTCTGGTTTAAATGTTCCGTCTGCATATCCATTTACAATTCCAGATTGTTTTAAAAACTCAATTCCTTCTCGATCTGTACGCCCTCCAATATCAGAAAATTCTGGCATTTTTGCAGACACCGATGAAGACAGAATTGCCAATGTCGCGAAACTTACTCTCAAAATGCTATTAACACTATTTGTTTTAATCATATTTTTTTATTTATTATTAATATTTATTATAATTTACTATATTTTATTATTCATAATATCATGTAAAGATTTTATATACTAGATATAATTTTGTATAATTTATTATAATTTTGTATAATTTATTATAATTACAATTTATTTAATATTATGACTATCATTACAGATGAAGAAAAAATTGACACACTTCTTTCGCGAGGGGTGGTAGAGGTAAATATAAAAAAAGATTTAGAAAAAAAATTGAAATCTGGAAAAAAATTACGAATTAAATTTGGAATAGATCCAACTGGGTCAGATTTACATTTGGGGCATACTGTTCCATTAAGAAAACTTGCAGAATTTCAAAGACTTGGACATCATATCATTTTGCTTTTTGGGACTTTTACAGGAAAAATTGGAGACCCTACAGGAAAAGATAAATTAAGAGTTCCGCTTACCGATGCTGATATTGCAAAAAACATGGAAACATATCTTGTTCAGGCTGGGAAAATTTTAGACATGAATAATATTGAAATTGTAAAAAATGGAGATTGGCTAGAAAAATTAAATTTTGCCGATGTCTTACAACTGGCAGGAAGCTTTACAGCATCACAAATGATGCAACGAGACATGTTTAAAAAGCGAATTGAGCAAAAAAAAGATATAAATCTTGTCGAGTTTTTTTATCCACTTATGCAAGGATACGACTCTGTGCCAATTAAGGCAGATGTAGAAATTGGAGGAACTGATCAGCTTTTTAATTTAATGGCTGGACGAAAAATTCAAGAACATTTAGGACTTCCTGCTCAAAATATTATTACTGTTCCTATTTTAGAAGGACTGGATGGACACGAAAAAATGTCAAAATCTTTAAATAATTATGTAGGAGTTTTAGATGAAGCAAAAGATGTATTTGGGAAAATAATGAGTATCCCAGATGAATTAATGGAAAAATATTTTACACTTCTTACTTCTTTTTCTTTTGAAGAAATTAAAGATTTTCTATCTCTTCATCCAAGAGATACAAAAATTTTTCTTGCCAAAACTATTACTACAGAATTGCATTCGCTAGAAGAAGCAAAAAAAGCAGAAGAAGAATTTAAATCACTTTTTGCAGGAACAGGAAAAAATAAAAATGCAATTCCAGATGATATAGAAGAAAAAATAGTAGAATCTGGAAATTTTAATATTTTAGATTTAGCAATCAAAACAGGATTATTTAGCTCTAATTCTGAAGCACGAAGAAAAGTGTTAGAAGGTGCTTTTAAAATTGATGGCAATAAGTATACAGACATTAAAGAAGAATTTCAATTGCAAGCCGACTCAGAATATGTCATGCAATTTGGAAAACGACACTTTATCAAAATCTGTGTAAAATAAACTTTTCAAGCAAAAAAAAGAGGAGTAAAATGAATATAGAACCTATTTATTCTTTAACTTTTTTATATGAAAGTTTCAATACATGCAAAAGGTCTTAGCTTGTTAGAAGAAGAAAAAGTATATGCAGAAGAGCGTGTACGAGAAATTTTACATAAAGCGCATTCTGCAGAACAAAAAGAAGGTATTACGGCTCGGTATGAAATAGATAAAGAAGCAAATCACTCAGAAAAAAAGAAACAATTTTTATGCACATTAACACTTAATATTCCAGGAAAAACTCTTCGATCAGAAGCTCATTGTGGAGGTGTTTACACATCTGTAGACAAAGCAATAAAATGCATGAGTTCTCAGCTAAAAAAAGAAAAACAATTACATAGACATATTTAGAAAAAAATCTAAATAGAATAAGAATTTACATAAAAAGACACTTTCGTTTGAAAGTGTCTTTTTATTAATAAATTTTAAATTTATTAATATTCTGATATGATTTTGTTATATATAATATAATTTAAATATGAAAATTAAAAAAATTGGAATTTTGGTACTATTAGGGGTTATTACAACCGGAGGATTTGCACTTGCAAATAACAACTCTTGGAAAAGTCAAAATATTGAAAAAGAAGCAAAAGCATGGGAGTCTGAAATTGAAAAATGGGATGCTTTGCATGAAAAATGGTATGAAAAACGAGAAAATTTTTATGATAAAAATTTTGAAGATAATTTTGATAGAACAAGAGGTAAATATTGTGATGAAAAAGGATGTTTTGAAGAAGGTATTTTTAAAGTAGAATACAAAAGTCCTTATAAAAGTTTTGAAATTTCTTCTATGGGAAGTTTTGAAATAAATATAAATGATAAAAGCTTTAAACAACGGAATGGTGGTCAAAGTTTAGAATTTGTAAATATTAAAACAAATGAAAAATGGGAATCTAAAAATAATGGTCAAAGTTTAGAATATTTTGATGAATTTGGAAGTACATGGGAAAGTAGAAATATGGGGCAATCTATTGAATTTAATGGAAGTGATGGCTCTTTTTGGAAATCAAGTAATCATGGGCAAAGTTTAAAATTTAAAGATGCGAATGGTAAAACGTGGGAATCAAGAAATTTTGGACAATCTGTAGAAAATAATGGAGAAAATGTTGATTTTGATATACAGAACGATTTATTTAATTATTAAAAAAATATGAAAAAAATAGTAAAATTTTTACCACTTGCGTTGGCACCTTTGTTGTTTTTTGGGTGCAAAAAACAAGAAAATCAAATAGAAAAACCATTGATAAGCATCGGAGAAAACGGAATTCAGTTAAATGATGAAAACGGAAATAATGTTATTAGCATGGGCGATAATGGTGTTCAGCTAAATAGTGAAAATGGACAAAATATAATTAATTTAAGCGATGATGGTGTAAATATTAGTGATATTCTAAAAATTAATAATTCTGGAATTGTTTTAAATAATCCAACAAAAATTACACAAATTTTAAATGGAACCATTACTGCAAAAGAAATTAACATACAAGATATTCAAGATTTACAAAAATTGAAAACATCAGGATATTTAAAAAATATTGACTTAAGTAATATTCATGTAAAAAATACTGTAAAAATTTCTGAAAATAATAGAAATAATAGAAATACAGAAGATGGAGTTGTTGATAATCTTGTTTCTGAAGAAGTTGAAGTTGTTTCGTGTGAAGTGAAATATGAAGATTTAGTAACAATGAATTATTTTGATTTTTCTGTATGTACTAATACGGATATTAGAAATTCAAATTTAAATATTAAAGAGTCTGAAATTCCTACAAAATCTATGGTATTAATTTTTGATGCATCTGGTTCTATGGCGGCACAAATAAATGGGCGAAGTCGAATGGAAATTGCAAAAAAATCTGTAAGTAAGTTTTTAAAAACTTTAGACGGAAATCAAAAATTTAAACTTTCTATTGTTTTATACGGGCATAAGGGAAGTAACGCGTCGTCAAGTCAGAATCTTTCATGTAATGGAATTGATGAAGTTATGCCATTATCTGTTGTAAATACGAATACTGCAGAAAGCATTATTTCTTCTTTTAAATCTACAGGATGGACACCTATTGCTTCATCATTAGTAAAAGCGCAAAATATTTTATCGAAAGATAATGGTGACCAAAAATATATTTTATTGGTAAGTGATGGAAAAGAAACGTGTGGAGGAAATCCTATAGAAACTGTAAAAAATATAAAATCTCAAAATTCAGAAATAATTGTAAATGTTATTGGATTTGATGTTGATGCGGATACAGGTTCTCAGCTTCAAGGAATTGCTACAGCGGGAGATGGAAAATATTTTGATGTTTCAACAGAGCAACAATTTGCAAGTGCATTAAACGAAAATAAAAAACAATTGCAAAAAGTTGATTACGCTTTGGGTCGAAGTATAGAGCAAATTTATGATATGAGTTATTTAACAAATACATATATGCAATGTACAACTGCTCTTGAACGAGAAAATGCAGTAATGCAAATTGATATAAATGGAAGCAAACTTATTGGTGAAAAATGTCGAGAGTATGCAAATAATAGGTATGTTTCACGATATAAAGAATTGCAAGAAATTATTGAAGAAAACTATCAAAATGGCAAAACTGAATTTCAAAAAAATTCATCTTTAATTTTTGAACGATAAAAATATATGAAAGAATCTACAAAACTTTTTTGGGCAACTGCCGATTGCTTACGAATCGGAACATATAAAAAAATGATAGAACTGTATGGAAATTTAGATAATGCAAAAGAAAAAATAGAAAATTTTCCAGAGTCTGTAAAATTAGATTTACAGAAATTGGGAGTACAAAAAAGAAGTATCGATAAAATTTTAGAAACAACAAAAAAAGTAAATATAGCAAAACAAGAAGAAAATCTAAAAAAACATGGTGCAAAGGTTTTATGTCATGACGATGAAGAATTTCCGCATAGTTTAAAAAGTATTGAAGATGCGCCTCTTTTTCTTTTTGCAAAAGGAGATTTTTCAAAGCTTACGAGAAAATCTTTGGCTGTAGTAGGAAGTAGAGCTATTACAAATGAAGGAAAATGGGCATGTGCTCATCTATTGCCGGAGTTGTCACAAGCAGGATTTACAATTGTTTCTGGGATGGCATTAGGAATAGATACACTTGCACATAAAGAAGCTATAAAACACGGCTCTCCAACTGTTGCATTTTGGGGAACTGGTTTAGATATTGTGTATCCATCTGTTAATTCAAAGCTTGCTTTAAAAATTATGCAAAATGGTGTAGTTTTTACAGAGTTTCCATTTGGAACATCTCCAACTCCATACAATTTTCCACGCAGAAATCGCCTTGTGTCTGGTTTTAGTGATGGTGTTTTGGTGGTCGAAGGAAAAGAAAAATCAGGTTCGCTTATTACCGCAGAATTTGCAATGGAGCAAGGAAAAGATGTTTTTGCAGTACCTGGCCATATTCGCTCACCACTTTCAAGAGGTCCCCACAAATTAATCCAAGAAGGTGCAAAACTTGTACAATACGCTTCTGATGTTTTGGAAGAATTTGGAGTAACGCAAAATTCACTTTTTACAGAAGTAAATGTTCAAAAATATTTACCAAAAAATGAAGATGAAAAAAATGTATATAATGCGCTTTCTTATTCTGCAACTCATTTTGATGATATTGTAAAAAAAACAAATATTTCTGCACCCAAACTTTCTTCAATATTAATGATGATGTCACTTTCGGGTGCGGTAGAAGAGATGAGTTCAGGTGGTTGGGTTAGGCGTTAATTTGCCAGTAATCTATTTTATTTCTAAGATTTTTGTATAATATTGTAATTCTAACTGCAGGCTTTGGAAACGGACACAATACGGCTGCATCCGGAATTAAAAGGCAATTAGAATTAGAAAATAAAAAAATAAATAAAAATAAGAAGAATAAAATAAAAATTATAGATATTGCAGAAACATATTTTGCTGGGAAAATTTTAAAATTTATTTTTGAAAATGCTAATTTTTGGTTTTTAAAAAAAATCTATACACAAACAAATAACATAAAATATTCTTGGTTTGATAAAATATTTATAAATCTTTGTTTTTATAATTTAAATAAAAAACTAAAAAAGTTGCAAAATAATTCTAAAAATTTAGAAATATATATAACATTTCCAATGTTACAGCTTTTAAATATTTGTTTTGAAAAAAATGTGAAAACTATTATTCAGGTAACAGATTTTTATACACCTCATTTTTCTTGGGCGTGGAATAGTGAAAATATTTCAGAAATTAGAGTTTTGGATGCACATGCCAAAATGTATATTTTAAAAAATTTACAAAAAAAGAATATTAATAATATTAGAAATATTAGAAATATTAGAAATATTGAGAATATTTATGATTATAAAAATTTAGAAAAGAAAATAAAAATTTCAGAATTTCCGCTTATTTTAAAGCAAAAAGATAAACAAAATTTTAAAAACAAAACAATTTTATGTTTTTTTCATAGTGTTTTATTGGGGAATGAAGAGAAGATTATAAAAAAAATTATAGAATCTGAAAAATATAAAAATTATAAAATTGTAATCTTAGCAGGAAAAAATAAAAATATATTACAAAAAATATTAAAAAACAAATCTGAAAAATTTGATACATATAGTAAAATATCAATTTTAGGCTGGGTAAACAAAGCTGATATATTTAAATATTATAATAATGCTGAAATTGTAGTAGGAAAATGCGGAGGTGCATTTTTGGCAGAAATTATAAAATTGCAAAAAAAAGTAATTATTACTGGTATTTTTTCAGAACAAGAAAAAGGGAATTTTGAATATATTACAAAAAATCACTCTCATTTAATTATTGAGTTGTAATTGTTATAACAATTCTTGTTTTTTTTGGAGTAAATGTTCAATGGTAATAAGGCTTGAAATAATAACAAAAATTATTATCCCTCCTAATGCGAAAGGTATAACTTCCATGAATGTATTCCACATTTGTTGAATGGCGTTAGCTATAGAAATCATTTCTTCTCGAGAAGAAAGAGTTAGTAATAATTCTGTAATAGCAAAATTTCTAAGTACAAAAAATATGCTCCATCCCAATCCTAGTGCAATTAAGGTTAATAAAAAACTTTCAATAATAAATGGTATTCTAATAAAATTATATGTTGCACCCACTAGTCTCATGATAAAAACTTCGTCTTTTCTGCTATAAAAAAGAGAAGAAATAAACGAAGCAACAATAAAAGAGATTCCAAGTAATATTGCAACAATAATTCCAGTAACTCCTGTTTTTATAAATTCTAAAAATTCGAGTGTTTTTCGTTTTTCTAAAATTTGATTTGAGGAATTTTGTAATTTTTTTGTATCTATAATATCTGAAAAATCACTGTGTAAAAAATAATAAATAAGAGATTGAATATCTTTGTTTTTTGGAGAAACTATAAATGATGCATTAAGTGTAAAATTATCTCCTAAATTCTTTTGTAAAAATAAAAATCTATCTGGTTGTTTATTTGAAAATTGTTTTTCAGCGTCTTCTTTTGTGATATATGAAAAATCAGCAATATCATTTTCTGTTTTCATATTTAAAAGTTTTGCTTTTAGGTTCGCAACTTTATATTGCTTAATATTATCGTTTAGATAAAATGTTATTTTAATGGATTCTTGTGCAGATTGAGATGCTTGTAACGAAAATGACATGAACATTAACGACAGAAACATCAGAAAAAAAAGAACAGTAAGCGAGAAAATTGACCCTAGCGATGAGAGCGGATTTCGCATAAAACGTAACATTAACGAGCCAATGGTAGTTATTATATTTTTCATATAAAAATTATAACAAAAAATGAACAGCTTTTGTTGAATAAAAATAAAAATAGTATGAAAATTAGAAAAAATCTCTTGATTAAACAATAAAGAAAGTGTAAAAATACTCTTAAATATTAAGATACAAATTTTTTATACTATACAAAATATGACTCAATTTACTTTTGATCAGGCTTTAACATTTGATGATGTTTTATTAACACCTCAATATTCAGAAATTTTACCGTATCAAACAAGTGTAAAAACACAACTTTCAGATACTGTGAAATTAAATATTCCTGTTATCTCAGCAGCAATGGATACGGTAACAGAGCATAAAATGGCTATTGCTATGGCACTTCTTGGTGGGCTTGGAGTTATTCATAAAAATTTAAATCCGGATGAGCAAGCTGCAGAAGTGCGAAAAGTAAAACGATACGAAAATGGATTTATTACAGATCCATTAGTGATTTCAAAAAAAGCAAGTATTGCAGAGGTTTATGAAATGCGAATAAAACATGGATACAAAGATATTCCAGTAACCGAAGATGGAACATTGGAAACATCTCTTGTTGGATTTATTACAGCAAGTTCATATTTTATTTCTCGGCATGCCGATTTAGATGTTTCAGAAAGAATGATTCCTCTTGAAAAATTATTTATTGCAAAAGATGGAATTTCTTTATCTGAAGCTCAAGATTTATTGGAAGAATCAAGTTATTCAAAATTATTGCTTGTTGGTCCTTCTGGGAGGTTGAAAGCGATGGTTACACGAAGAGACATAGAACGAAAACGAGATTTTCCAGATGCTGCAATTTGTGAAGATGGAAAATTGATGTGTGCTGCAGCTGTTGGTCCTGCAAAAAATATGGAAGAACGAGTTCAAAAAGTGGTTGAAGCAGGTGCTGATGTAATTGTTGTGGATACAGCACATGGACACTCAAAAGGAGTGGGAGATACCGTGAAATATGTGAGAAAAAATTATCCCCATGTAACTATTGTTGGGGGAAATATTGCAACTCCAGAAGCTGTAGAATTTTTAGCAGAATGTGGCGTTGATGCGGTAAAAGTTGGAATTGGTCCTGGGTCAATTTGTACAACTCGAGTGGTTACAGGAATTGGAGTTCCTCAACTTTCTGCTATTAAAAATTGTGCAGATGTTGCAAAAAAATTGGGAGTAAAAGTTATTGCAGATGGAGGAATTAAACTTTCTGGAGATGCTGCAAAAGCAATAGCCATTGGTGCAGATTGTATTATGCTAGGTTCTTTGCTTGCAGGAACAGAAGAAAGCCCTGGAGAGCTTATTTATGTGAATGGGAAGACATATAAATCATATAGAGGAATGGGGTCTTTGGGGGCAATGAAAGAAGGTGGAAAAGAACGATATGGACAATCAAATGTGAAAGATAATCAAAAATTTGTACCAGAGGGAATTGAAGGACAAATTTTATATAAAGGTTCTGTTCAAGGTGAAATTTACCAAATTGTTGGAGGAATTAAATCTTCTCTTGGGTATCAAGGTTCTGCAGATATTCAAGAATTACACGGAAAAGCAAAATTTGTACAAATTACATCGGCTTCATTAAAAGAGTCTCATCCACATGATGTAACTATTACACGAGAAGCCCCAAATTATAGAGCATAAAAATATTATTTTATATTAAATAAATTTTTTGCATTATTAAACAATGTTTCAGCACATTTTTCAGTGTTCATGTTTTTTATATTTGCAATTAATTCTATAACTTCTTTTATATTTTTCGACTGATTTCTTTTTCCTCTTACGCTTTGAGGTGCAAGATATGGACTATCTGTTTCTGTTACAATATATTCAAGAGGGGTGTTTTTGATAGCATCTCTAATTTCTGTACTTTTTGGATATGTTGCTACTCCTCCTATAGAAATATAAAAATTGAATTGCTCTGTTACTATTTTTGCAAATTCACTATTTTCAGAAAAACAATGAATAACTCCTGTTATTTCTTTATTTTTTACAATGGTATTATTTTGTAAAAATTCTAAAGTTTCGTTTCGTGCATTTCGTGTATGAATAATAATGGGAAGAGAATATTTCTTACATAATTCTATATGTTTTTCAAAAGATATTTTTTGTTTTTTTCGCATTTCTGTTGAATCTTTATGATAAAAATCAAAACCAGTTTCACCAATTCCTATAATTTTTTTTGCACTATTTTGCATATTTTTTTCTAGCACTTTTGTGAAATATATAAAATTTTTATCTACATCTTCTTTTTCTACATTGCATGGATGAAGCCCAATGGTTGCAAACATTTTATCATCTGTTTCTGAAAGAGATATAGCCTGTTGAGATGTTTCAATATCGCATCCAATTTGGATTTTTACTTTTACACCATTTGAAAAATCATCTTGTAGCATTTCTTTTCTATCATCATTAAAATTTGAAAAATAATCATGAGTATGAGTGTCAAAAATTTTTAAATTATTTGTAAGAGTCATAAAATAGTGTGAATTATAATTATTAAGCAATATATTAAAATACTAGTATAGTAAAAATATTATGTTGATGTTTCTATCATATGGTAGAATTATCTGAAACACAAATTTTACATATAAATTTATATATAAATACAAAATGAGTAATCTTTTTATTACATTATCATCTGCATTTATTGCATTTAAACAATTAAAATTAAAAATTTTATTAAGTATTTTTGTTGTATTTATTTCAATATTTTTAAGCAAAATAACTTTTGCAGAAACATTAAATATAAAGGCTTTTGATTCTATAGCTGGATATGGAACAGAAATTTTAATAGAAAATGGAGAGCAAAATAGTGAAAAGAAAATTATTATTGTTTCTGAAAAAAATGAAATATTTACATATCCAATTACGCTTAATAATTCTGGAAGTGCATCATTTATTGTTCCTGCCAAAGACTTAACAATGTCTGGAAAATATAATTTTGTAGTTGTTAAAAAATCAGAATCATATGCAGATGCAAATCCTCAAAATTTTTATATATATGCTGATGAATTATCAGTTATGCATTCTCAGGTATATGTAATTGACAATTCTGTAAAAACAGGAAAAAAAACAAAAGTTACCGCAATGCTTTATGATAGATTTCAAAATCCAATAGAAGGTCATCGTGTAAAATTATATTCTAGCAATCCATCTGACTCTATTTCTTATGTTTCTTCAGATGTAAGTTCTGCTGATGGAGAAATTTCATTTTATATTTCATCATATAAAGCTGGAGAATCAACACTTACAATAAAAGATGAAACATTTGATTCTATATTATCAAATAAACTAAAAATTCAATTTTATACACCAATAAATGATAATTCAAATAATTATATTGCAGATGTAACAGATAATTCTGATTTTTCAAAAGTAGCACGATTTAAAATAACTTTTGATGATGTAGTTGAACTAAATTCAGATGCAAATTATTTACAATTACAAGCTTTAGATAGTGACGGAAATATTGTAAAAGATTTTACAGGTTCTGTTATTATGAAAGTTCCTACTGATAAAAATATTGTTTTGCCAGGTGAAAATGGAATATATACATTTACAAAAAAAGATCAAGGAGAGATACTTTTTTCAAGGGCCGTGGTTTTTTCATTAGAAGGAAAACATCAATTAGAAATTTATAAATATGATAAGGCAATAGATGATATAAATTATAATATTTTTGGAAAAAAAACTATTACAGTTGAAAATAAAAAAAATCCAACGAATCCAGAAGAAAAGTCTGAAAGAGTTACAATTATAAATCCTTCTAATAATTCTGAATTTTCTAGTAAAAATATAGGAGTTACTGGAATTGCTTTGCCAAATTCAGATGTTAAAATTTTATTAGATAAAATCCCAGTTTTAGAAGCAAGTACAGATCAGTCTGGAAAATTTAAAGGCATATTAAAAAATATTGAAGAAGGAAGTCATATTGTCTCAGTACACCAAAAAAACGATACATCAACAATTTCTGATGATATTAATTTTTCTGTAGATACTATAGTTCCGGATATTACATCAGCAGTATTTACACCACATATTACAACTCCTCACGAAGAAATAACAACTATTATAACTATTTCATCTTTTTCGAATACAGACGAAAAAGAATCTTCTAAAATAAAAACAGTAGAAGTATTTGTTAGTAACGATCCAGATACTAAATTTCTAGCAAAAAATCTTGGAAATGGGAAATATCAAGCAATTTTTAATGCTCCGGATAAATTGGGAGAATATACAATTTCTACAGTAATTACTGATAAATTAGAAAACAAAGGAACTACAGAATTAGAAGATAAATTAATAGTAAAAGAAGATATAAAAAAAATAGAAGGAATAAAAAATTTAAAAGTAAAATATAATACTGAAAATAAAATAACGACATTATCTTGGGATTTATTAAACACACCACCTCTTGTGTATATTGTTCATTCTGGTATCGAAAACAACGAAAAATCATTAAAAAAAATAAAAACAGTATCAAAAAAAACAAATACTATTAAATTAGAAAATTTAGCACCAGGTAAGTATTTTTTTCAAATTACAGCAATGGATTTATCTGGAAAAGAAAATGAAAAATCTGAAATTATTTCTTTTGTCATACCAAAACCTACACCTACACCCACGCCTGCTACTCCTACACCTACTCCTGCGACGCCAATTCCTCAGACTCCTACACCAACTCCTGCAACCCCTACTCCAATTCCTGCAACTCCTACACCTACCCCAGTGCCAGATCCTGTAATTTTTCTTACCAATAAAGAAGAATCTATTGTTGTCGGTTGGGAAAGATATAAAGATAAGTCTAAAAATAAATATGTAAAAAGTTATAAGCTGTATTATGGTTTGTCTTCACATGCATATGCTCAAGAAGAAGAAATCTCTCATGTAACATCGTTTACAATGAAAGATTTAATCCCAAATGTTAAATATTACATTTCTGTTGATGCACTAGGTGAAAATGAAAATATATTATTTTCATATAAAGAAGCTGTTGGAATTCCACTTAAATCGACTTTTCATAAAGCACCACAGTATAAACTTATGGCATATCCAGAATGGGTTGTACAAACAGGTCCAAAAATCTTTTTATTTTTAGGGGTAATTTTTCTTATATTTTCAGGAATTTTTCTATTTTTGCATATAAAACAAGAGACATCTTAAAAATTCCATATGTTATAAAATATGCACCAATAATATCTATCGAATAATGAATTCTCATGCTTAAAACAGTAAAAGCCATTATGATAGAAATAATAATGAAAATATTGCGAAACAAAGTAAAGCTCCAAAAAAATAAAGAAATTAAGAAGGGAATACCCGTGTGTCCAGAAAAAAATAAATCATTTCTAAAAAATTGAACAACACTAAAAATATTTATATTTATCTCTAAATGTGGAGTTATATGATCAGGAGGAATTCCTATATACGTAGAAGAAATACAAATTCCTCTTATAAAAAAGAAAAGAGCAAAGCTAAAAATTATAAATGGAATTTTTTCAGGAATTTTATATATTGTATATCCTATTCCCAAAGGAAAAAGTATCCACATTCCTAAAAAATAAATAAGAGATAAATTATATTTGGGAATAATAAAAAACATAATATCTCCTACGGGAATATTTAATGCAGAAATATCTGTAAAAATAGAAAGAGTATTTTGCCACCAAATGGAAAGTCCTAAAAATATGCTAGTTAGAAAAATTTTTATAGCAAAATTTTTAGTATTTTTGTGGAACTCTTGCTGTAAGTTAGAAAAGAAGCCTTGTATCACTTTGTAATTTTATAAAATATTAAAATAAGTTTATTGATAGTATAGCAAAAATAGGTATGATATGGGTATTTTAATATAAAATACTCTTGCTTTTTTTAGTATTTTTAGCTACTTTAGCTTAAGATTTTATATACAGAAATATAAGAATACAAAATAAATTAATTTTATAATAGAAAATATGTCAAATAGAACAGCATCACGACAACATGGATTACATCGAATTAAAAGACTTCAACCTACAAGTAAACGAAAAAGAAGTTTAGGGGCTAAGGGGCGAAGAGCTTCTGCATCAGCTGCACAAACTGCAAGACATGAAGCTATTTTATCTGCGATTGCAGAGTTCGAAGCATCTGTGGTATCATAGTACTGATTATTACAATTTAAACAAAAAATAGTATGAATAAAATTTCTACTTTTATAAAAACATCAATTCTAAGCATTATCGCAATGGTCGGATTATTTACTTCAGTTACATCTGCTAGTGAAGTAGTAGAAGTTACTAATACATCTCAAGAATTTAGTCTATGGGATGCATATTTAAATCATCCTGGGCAACTTTTGGCAGATGCATCAAATCCATTTGGAGTTACTACAATATTAAAGCCTGATGCTGCAAGTGAAGATGATTTGCAAACTTCTATTGTAAGTGTTGTAAATAAATTACTTGGATTCTTAGGGTTAGGGCTTTTACTTATTATAATTTATAGTGGAGTTAAAATTATATTTAGTGATGGTGATGAAGAAGCTGTTACCGCAGCTAGAACAACAATTATGTATGCTGTGTTAGGGGTTGTTGTGATAGTTCTTTCATATACATTAGTAGACTTTATTGCAAACTTTTCATTAGATACAGGGGAATAAAAATAGTAATAATATAAAATAAGTTTTTATAAATTAAATTACAAAATTAAAAAAGAAATTATATCATATTGATATAGTTTCTTTTTTTTAGTACAATAATATGAAATACATATATATTAATAAATATAAAAATAAACATGTTGTTTGAAAATTTTAATCTTATTGCCGATTCTATTCCTACACTAAATGCTATTACAGATTTTAATGTAATAAATGTAGATGAGTTTATTAGTCCAGATGCATCGGCTAATGATAAAAGCGTTTTTAAGCATTGGTTTTTTACATCTGCAATTCCTGCATGGATATCATATGGAATAAGCCTATCTGTAGCTATTGCTATTTTATTAATCGTGGTGGCGGGTATTTATTTAATGCTGAGCCCAGAAGATGATGAATTAAAATCAAAAGCGATAGAAACTGTTAAGTGGTCTATTGCAGGATTAATTATTATAATGCTGTCATATACTGTTGTTGAAATTATTAGTAATATTAATTTTAGTTCAGGAACAAATCCTGATATAGAGATTGATGTAAAATCTCAAAAAGAATTAGATGCTTTGGTGAAAGGGGATTTGCGTTCGGAATTAATACCAGAATTAATTCAATCAATTTTAAAATTGATGGGAACTTTAGCTTTTTTATTACTTATTTATGCAGGAGGTATTATGGTCTTGAGAGATGGCGATCAGGAAAAAGTTACAAAAGCCAAACAAATTCTTATTTATGCAATTCTTGGGGCTGTTGTATCTCTCCTTGCATATCTTATTATTGAAGCAGTTATAAACTTTAATTTTTCTTAAGATTGAGTAAAAAATCCCCAAAATAATTTAGAAATTTTTAAAATATTAAATTTTTCTTCTATAAGTTTTTGTCCATTTTCTGCTATTTGTAAAGATTTATCTTTGTTATGTGCAATGATAACAAGTGTATGAGCTAGGCTTTCTGCATTTCCAGCTTCAAAAAAGAAAGCATTTTCTTTGTCTGTAAAAATTTTAGCAGGAGTTCCAATATTTGAAATACAAGCAACTCGCTTACTCGCCGCAGCTTCTATTGGAGTTCGTCCAAATGGCTCTTCTTCGATTGAAGCATGAATAATTATTGAAGATTTTTCTAAGGCTATAGATAGTGAGGTGAACCCTGAGAATGTTACAATTTCACTTAAATTATTTTCTTTTACAAATTTATGCAGATCTCTTGCAAATTTCATATCTTCTAATTTATTTGAAGCTTCCCCGTAAAATGTAAATTTAAATGGAAATTCTTTTGCATTTTCTTTTAGCCATTTTGCCGCTTTTAGCACAGTCATTTGTCCTTTCCATTCTGATAATCTTCCTATTATTCCAATTTCAAAAAGAGGAGCTTCTACAGGTTTTAAATTTTTTAAAAATTCAATATCTACTCCATTCTGAATTACTTCAATTTTCCATGGTTTAATTCCTGTTTCTAGTAAATGTTGTTTTACTGCATATGAGCACGCTAAAATTTGTGTAAATCGAGGAATAATTAATTTTCCAAGCATTTGAGGAAAAGTGTAATCATGAGACATAAATATTGTTTTTGTATGTTTTGGAAAAAAGAATTGAGTAATTCCTGTAATAATTCCTGTTCGTACTGTATTTGCATATACAACATCATAATTATTTTGATGTACTATTTTTTTAAGTTCGAAAAAAGATAAAAAAAGATTTTTAATATTTTTATACGAAATTGGTTTTAAAGCTGGTAAAAATAATTTTTTATGTGTTATTGTTAAATTTGTTAAATTTGCTAAATTTTCATTTATTTTTTCTTTTTCTAATGTTGTAATAGCAATATTAATTTTTCGAGCAAAAGAATTATTGTTATCAATACTTTGAGAATAAATATCTAAATTGATATGTATTTCTTTATTTTCTTTTGCATGTCGAATAAGCCCATACAACATGTCTATAGAGAAAAGCTCTGCACCTCCCAGTATGTCTCCGTTGTCTATCCAGCAAATATTAATATTTTTCACAGTATTTTTAATAATAATTTTTTTATTTCTTCTTATTCTTACTTATTCTTGTTTTTTGTTATTTTTTCAATTTGAACAAGAACTCCTGTTTTTTTTCCTCTTTGAGAAATAAGCTTTATTGTTGCATTTTTTATTGTTTTTTGGCTTAAAAGCTCATGAGTGATATTATCTTCAACTTGTTCTTGAATAACTTTTTTTACTTTTCGTGCACCATTTGCACTGTCAAAACTTTCTTTTGCTAAATATGTAATAACTCCTTCTGATTGAGTGAGGATTAAATTTTGTTTTTTCAATCTTTTTGCAAGTTTTTTTAATTCTAAAACAACAATTGCTCTAATTGATTTATTACTAAGTGGTTTAAAAATAATTTCTTTGTCGAGTCGTCCTAAAAATTCTGGTTTAAAATGATTTCTAACTTGTCCTAGTACTAATTCTGATTTTTCTTCAAAATCTTCTTTTGCTTTATCCGCTTGAGACGATTGCATATTAAATCCTATTTTTATTGCAGAATTTGTTAAAACTTCGGCTCCAATATTTGATGTTAAAACAATAAGAGTATTCTTAAAATCAACTTTTCGCCCTTTGTTATCTGTTAAATATCCATCTTCAAAAATTTGTAAAAGTATATTTTGAAAATCTACATGGGCTTTTTCAATTTCATCAAATAAAATAAGAGAATATGGATTTCTTCTTACTTTTTCTGTAAGCTCTCCACCTTCTTCATATCCGACATATCCTGCAGCTGCTCCTACTAATCTTGAAGTTGCATGTTTTTCTGCAAATTCAGACATATCAATTTTAATAAGACTGTCTTCTCGTCCATAAATTTCACTAGCTAAAACACGCACAAGCTCTGTTTTTCCAACCCCTGTTGGTCCAAGAAATAAAAATTTCCCAATAGGTTTATTTGGGTCTGAGATTCCTGCACGAGATCTATGAATAGCTTTTACGATTTTTTGAATAGCATCTTTTTGCCCTATTACTTTTTTTTCTAAAGTTTCAGATAATTCTAATAATTTTTCAATATCATCATTTTCTAATTTTTCAAGAGGAACGCCAGTTATTTTTGAAACAGTTTCTTCTATATTTTGTTCTGTAATTGTTATTCGTTCGGATAAAGAAGGCTCTATGTTTCTTAAATTTTGCATTTCTTTTTCATGCTCTATTTCTTGTTCTTTAATTTTTATAGCTTTTTCATAATTATTATTATTTACAGCTTCTTCTTTTTGTTTTAACAGTTTTTTAATTTTTTTTTCTAATGCTTTCACTTCCTTGCTTACCTTTTGACTTCTATGTCCTTTGCTGGCACATGCTTCATCTAATAAATCGATTGCTTTGTCTGGTAAAAATCGTTCTGTTATAAATCGCTTAGAAAGATGAACGGCAGAAGAAATGGCAGAATTTGCAATTTTTAATTTATGAAATTTTTCAAAAGATTTTTTAAGTCCATTTAAGATTTCTACAGCTTCTTTTTCAGTTGGTTCTGCCACTTTTACAGGTTGAAATCGTCTATCAAGAGCTTTATCTTTTTCGATATATTTTCTGTATTCGTCAAATGTAGTGGCTCCAATCATTTGTATTTTTCCTCTGGAAAGTGCTGGTTTTAAAATATTGGCAGCATCAAGAGTTCCATCTCCACCACCTGCTCCTACAATTGTATGAATTTCATCTACAAAAATAATAACTTCTCCTTTGCTTGAAATTGCATCATCTATTACTTCTTTTAATCGTTCTTCAAATTCTCCACGATATTTAGTTCCTGCAATCATTCCTGCAATATCAAGTGCTAAAACGCGTTTATTTAATAATCCTGATGGTACATCTCCGTTGTGAATTGCTTGTGCTAATCCTTCAATTACTGCTGTTTTTCCAACTCCAGGTTCTCCTAATATAATTGGATTATTTTTTGTTTTTCTATTTAAAATATGCATAACTCTTTCTATTTCAACTTTTCGTCCAATAACAGGATCAAGCTCTTCTTTTTGAGCAAGTTTTGTAAAATCGGTAGAAAAGAAGTCTAAAGCGGGAGTGCTAGATTCATCAAAATCTTCATACTCTTCATCGTTTTCATCAAATTCATTATTGTTTTGTATATCTTGTGAATTATTTAAAAATTCTTCTTCAAATTCTGAAAGGATATCTTCTTGCGATTTTTGAGAAAAATTTTTCTTTTTTTTCCATGGTTTTGTCTCTCCTAAAAGATTTGATAAATCATTTTTATTCATAATTCCAACAGCACCAGAAAGCCCATTAAATAAATCATTTATTGGATTTTTAAACTTCTTATTTTTCTTATTTTTATTTTTTGAATCTCCACCAGATATTTGATTTAATAAGTCTATTAAATCATTTTGTAGTTCTGGGAAATAGATACTCATCAGTTCTAGTATTTTAAAAGCTTTGCAGTCTTGATCTTGTAAAAAAGCAAAAAGTATATGTTCTAGTCCAATTTCAGAATGTTTATATTTTTGTGCAATTTCTATAGATGTTTCAATTGCAAATCTTAAAGGAGATGATAAGGTAGATGGAAATGCAGGATCTGCTTTTTCTGTATCTATATTTTGTTTGGCAAGTAATATATTTTCTTCTGAAATTCCATGGGCGAGCAAAATACCTGCACATAAAGAATTTGCATCATTTGCCATTGCAACCAATAGGTGATCGGTTCCTGTTATGTTTGCTTCTTCTTGTTTTGATAGCTGTTCTGCAAATTTTAAAGCTTTTTTTGCATCGTCTGTAAATTTATCAAAAGGATTGTTTTGATTTTTTGGCATAATGTTTGTAATTGTAAAAAATATTTTTTATATATTTATAATATCATATATATAAAATATAAAAAAAGCTCTTCTTAAGCTTCGAATTTAAGAAAAACTTTTTGCAATTTTTTTATTTTTATTTCGGACTCGCCACCTCAACATGGTCACCCTGTTGTTTTATAGCATATAATCCTTTTTCTAATAATTTAGATTTTACATCTTTTGACATTGTTAAAGATGCAAGACCTCCGTAAATTGTATAATCTTTATAAATTGGAAAAAGTTTTTTGAAATTTTCTACTTTTTTTTCTAGTGCATTTACATCTTCGGGGTGAGCTTT
>CAZDZQ010000053.1:0-5251 GCA_964509985.1 uncultured Candidatus Peribacteria bacterium | reverse complement strand
ATGAGATTCCTTCATTTGTTGTATTATATTTTTTATCAATTCTGATTGAGGACTTAATACTCGCAAAAATATTGCAATAATATTTATTGCACTTAATATTTTCCCATTACCTTGAATAAAATTTGTATTTGATGGAATAGTTATTTTTTTTATATCTCTATTCCATAATCTCCCATGATGAGCACAAATATTTCGAATATCATTAAGCATTACTAGCCAAGAAGAAATTATTTTTTCATCAAATTTATAATGCAGTGCCACTTGTTGCCTAAACTGACGCTGTAGATTTTTAAATATTTGAATAGAATCTCCAAAATATAATATTTCCATCAAAATCCAACTAGGAGGAAATCCTTCATGGTGAGGATATTTTCTATAAAATTCTTTTACAACGCCATCTTTTGTTTTCATTTTATTGATATGTTTTTCCAAACGAGCTATAAACTGAGAATGATCAAATTTTTTAATAAAATTTTTGGAATCAGAGAACCAATATGGGTTTTTTGTTATTTCAGAAATTTCATTTGTTAAAAGTGATTTTAGAGAAATTTCTATTCTTTCTATAGCATCAAAAAAATCAGCTTTTAATTTTCTATCAAAAACATACAGACTTAATACTTGCTCAAATGAAATATTTTTATGAAAAACATTATTTCGCATATTTTGAAAAGATTTAAAATATGCAGAAAGATGATAATATCCAATGAATTTTAATTTATTTTCTATTAATTCTTTATTATTAATTATAAGTCCTCGAACTTGCAGTTTTTCGATTTGTTCTTGAATAGAAATAGATGGTTTTTTATAAACTCTTGACATAAATAATTATAAATAGTTAAAATGAAAAGGTATTAGCACCTTTTACGCCTCTTTACAATGCGCACCCCAAAGGGTCATGAAAAAAAAGTTTTTTCCTTTTTGGAAAAGGCTTTTTTTATTATTTCACAAACTTTCCCCAAACTCACACCGCTAATAATTTTCTTTGCTCCCTTTGGCATTTCTATCGTTTTCCCGATGTCGGCAAAATGATCGGAAACACTTGCTTCTGCGGTTTTACAAGAAATTTTTGCTTTTTTAATAACATTTTTAAAATTATCCCATTTTGCATACCCCAAAAGTTTTTGAAGGTCTCTGGCAAGCCAAAATTCTAATCCTTCATCTGTTTTTTTTGCAAAAGATTCAAAATCTTCTGTAAGGGAATGTATAATATTTGATTGCATAGTTTATTATAAATAGTTGAAATTATTTTTTAAGAATTTCTATATATTCAATAAAAGAAAAAACTCTGTTTCTTTTATTTCCTGTTATTTCTTTTAAAATTCCTAATTCTAAAAAATTAGCAATTAAATCATTACTCGTTCGAGAAGAAATTTCTAGATTTTTTGATATTTTTTTTGCAGAAATAACAGGATTTTTAAATAAAAAATCGAGTAATATTTGAGCATTCTGAATTTTTCTTCCTAAAGTAGAAATTCTATTATTTAAAATATCATCTTTTAAATCCAATATAGATTTTAAAGAATTTACGGCTTTTTTTGCTGTTTGCTCTACTCCTTCCAAAAAAAATAAAATCCATTGAGTCATATCATTTTTTTCTCGAACAAAATTTAAATTATCATAATATAAACTTTTATTTCTCTCAAAAAAATCTGAAATATATAAAAGAGGCTTTTCTAATATTTTTTTATCAACTAAATACAAAGGAATAATAAGTCGCCCTGTTCGTCCATTTCCATCTAAAAAAGGATGAATAGTTTCAAATTGATAATGAATAATTGCAATTTTTATAAGATGAGGAATGAAATCTTCTTCATTATGAATGAATTTTTCTAAATCAGATAACAAATCAGGCAAATAATCTTGATGTGGTGGAATAAATGTTGCATCTGCCAAAGATGCTCCTCCTATCCAATTTTGACTTCGTCTAAATTCTCCTGGTGTTTTTTTTTCTCCTCGAACATTATCGAGCAATATTTTATGTATTCCTGTAAATAAACGACTTGATAAAGGAGTATTTTTTAATTCTTCTAATGCAAAATTTAATGATTTTTGATATTGAAGAGTCTCACTCCAATCATCTTTTTTTTCTGGTAAAATTTCTTCTTCATCATTAAAAGCTTCTTCTATATTTGTTTTTGTTCCCTCAATTCTACTAGAAGTTACGGCTTCTTTCATTACATATGATTGAATAAATAAATCAATATTTGGAATGAATTTTGAAAAAGAATTGAGCTCTCCCAATTGAAAAGAAGCAGATTCCAATTTTTTTTGAATTCGGCTCTCTGAAATAACCCAATTATGGTTAATTTTTTCTGGGATAAAAAAAGAGTATTGATTTCCTTTTCTGTATAAACCTGAAGTAAAATCAGAAAGATTCATAGAATTTTAATAAATATTGAATAAAATTATAAATATATTATATGCATAAAAGTAAAATAAACAAACCATTATTTTACTTTTAGCTCTGAAAGTAAAATAAGAAATTTCTTATTTTACTTTCGTGCACTTACAGGTAATTATATTTTTTTTCTCACATCAATTTCACCCCAATCTTCCCCAACTGAGTTTTTATTTCTTCATTCATTACTTGTTCTTTTTGCATTTGCTCCGCCAAAACTTTGGCTAATGCAGAAATTTTTTCTTCAAATGGTATTCCATCATCAATTTCTTCTGGGATTCCTACATATCTACCAGGTGTTAATACAAAACTATTTTTTTCTACTTCGGCAAAAGTGTCAGATTTGCAATATCCTAAAATATCTTTATAATCTCCCGTTGCAGATTTTGAAACGTTCCAGTTGTGATAGGTTTCAGAAATTTTTTGAATATCTTCTATTTTAAAATCTCTATGCACTCGGTCTTTCATATACCCCATTTCTGACGCATCGATAAATAAAATATCTTCTTTGGTTTTATTTCGTCGCAAAAACCAGATACAGGCAGGAATTCCTGTATTATAAAAAAGTTGTTTTGGAAGTGCCACAATGCACTCTACCAAATTATTTTCTATCAATTTTTTTCGTATTTCTCCTTCTCCAGAAGTATTTGAAGAAAGCGAACCATTCGCCAAAACCGTTGCCGTAATTCCATCTGGAGCGGTGTGGTACAACATATGTTGAATCCATCCATAGTTGGCATTTCCTTTTGGCGGTAATCCATATTTCCAACGAGCGTCTTCTGTTAATAATTCTTGCCCCCAATCGCTTTGATTAAACGGAGGATTTGCAATAACAAAATCAGCTTTCAAATCAGGATGAGCATCTTTTAAAAAACTTCCTTCGGTATTCCATGCAATATTATCAGAATTGATATTTCGAATGGCCAGATTCATTTTACTGAGTTTCCAAGTAGTTTGATTGGATTCTTGTCCATAAATATTAATATCATCAATATTTCCAGAATGCTCGGTAATAAATTTTTCACTCATTACAAACATTCCACCACTTCCACATGCGGGGTCATATACTCGCCCTTTGTAGGGTTCAATCATTTCTATCATCAATTTTACAATAGATTTTGGCGTATAAAATTGTCCTCCTTTTTTTCCTTCAGCATTGGCAAATTCTCCCAAAAAATATTCATATACTCGCCCAAATAAATCTTTAGAATTTTCTGAAGCATTTTCTAAAGATGTATTAGAAATTAAATCGACTAATTCTCCCAAAGATTTTTTATCTAAATTTGGTTTCCCAAAAACTTTTGGTAAAACATTTTTCAGTTCTTTATTTTCTTTTTCTATGGCATCCATCGCATCATCCAAAATCTTTCCAATTTCTGGAAGTTTTGCTTGTGCTTGAATATTTTTCCATCGTGCTTTTTCTGGTACAAAAAAAATATTTTCTGCCAAATATTCGTCTCTATCTTCTTCATCAGACCATTCATCTTCTATCAGTTTTTTGTGTAATAGTTCAAAACTATCAGAAATATATTTTAAAAATATGAGTCCAAGTGCAACATTTTTATATTCTGCTGCATCAATATTTTTTCGTAATTTATCAGCTGCTTTAAAAAGCTGTTGTTCAAATTTATTGTTTTGTTTTGTATTCATAAAAAATTGTTGAAAAATGGATAATATGAAAAGATTGTATATATTTTTAAAACTCTACGCTATAGGCGGTTTTATCTTTTAAAAACACATTAATTTTATTATTTGTAATACACTCGATATAAGAAATATTAAATGGAGATATTTCTGAAAGAGCTGTTTTTTCTGTATTGTGTAAAAAAGATAATGTTGGAGATGTAAAAACGGAAGTTTCTGATATTCTTTTTGAAAGGGTATTGTGTGCCAAAAAAACAAGAGTTCGATTTGGAGTGATACATGTGTGTTGAATTTTTGTTTTTAAATTTGGATTTTGCTCTAGTTGTATAGCAGAAATTTGTTTTTGTGATAATTTTTTTAAATAAATAGAATTTGAATTATTTTGAAATAAATAATCACCATTGTTTTGAGGAAAAAACGATGTAATTTTTGTGTTATTTTCTGGAATAAAACTTGGCGAAGTTATTTTATTTTCGTTGTTAAATTGCACAATTTTTTGAGGAGATACAAGAAATGTATTTCGTCCAATTTCATCGGTTGAAATAAAAACATGATTATTTGTATTTACAGGAAAAAGTGGAGTATTTTTAAAAAATACATATTTTTTATTTGCAGAATTTTGGGTTGAATGTATAGAAAAATTTGATACTTTTTTAGAAATTTTAGATTTACTTATAGGAAAAATAATTCCTTCTGATTCTTTAAAATCTATATTATGTATCTGTGTTGTATTTGGCTTTAGTTGAATAAAAATTTCAGAATTTTTTCTGAGAGAGATATCTACATTTTTCATTTCAGTAGTAAATCCTTCTTTTTGAATAAAAAGAGTGTGAGTTGTAGGAAATAGCTCTATTGTGCATTTATTGGTTTTACATATTGTAAAATTTTCTTTGCTTAAATTTTGACTATCTCCATCTATGATAATTTTTGAATTTTCTATATTGACATGAATTGTAATGGTCCCAAAATAAAAAAATTCTCGAATAGCAATAAAACTTCCAGATAACAAAATGAAAGAAATTAAAAATATAAAAATATTGTGTTTTATAAAATCTATACTATCTAAAATTAAATAATATAAATCTTCAATAATATCTGTAATTTTTTCTGCAATACTCATAATATTATAATTTTATAATTTAAATATTATTATTAAATATTTATTTAAAATATATATATATTATCATAAATATTTTTATTTTAATATAT
>CAZDZQ010000052.1:0-28605 GCA_964509985.1 uncultured Candidatus Peribacteria bacterium | reverse complement strand
CACCTCCATATGTTTTAATAACAGATTTTGAACCTTTTTGAGAAACAGGAAAAATAAAAGCATCTTTTTCTCCGTTAATGATAACAGCATTATCAGGGGCTTTTTTTACTTCAATTTGAATAGAGTTTTCTGAAATAATATTTACAGATTTATAATGTAATTTATCTTCGCCTAATCCTGCAAAATTATTTATAAATTTTGCTTGAAATCCAAATAACCCTTCTTGTATAGCAATAAATTTCCCACCTATAATAGTTCCAAATTCATTTTGCGTTGTCCATGTTGTTCCTCCATCCGAAGTAAATGTCCATAATAATTCTTCTTGGCTTGCGGTTCTTTGTTCTCCGTTAAATAAAGTAAGTTGAGATTCTAAATTAATTTTTGAATTGGTATAATATGTTTTATCTTCTTTATTTGTAAGTTTTATATTTTTTATTGCAGAAGGTAAAATATGCATTGTAAAACTTTGTGTTTGATGCGTACTTTTATTTTCGAATAAAATAGAAGATGTTCCAAGTTTTGTAGCATTTTTAAAAATCACTTTTTCACCTGTACATGGGGCTGTAATTGAACAAATTGTGCTGGTGTCATAATCGTATAATGTTCCTGTTTCTCTATTTGGAGATGACCAATTTAAAACTTCATCGCTTTTTTTATCTGCAATTAAAATAACTTCTGTTTGTCGTGCTTTTGCCATTGATTCTTCTGTTTCTGAATAAATTTCATGCGTACTTCCTCCATATGCAATAGGAATATTTTTTGTTCCTTTTATTGAAAGGGGAATATGCCATGTTTTTCCTGTTTCTCCATTTATACTAACCGTATTTATGCTTAATAATTTTTCTGTAATGGTACAGCTAGAAGAAACATTGTCTTCTGTTTTAATTTTAATAGTACAGGTATATTCATTCAATAAAGGAAATCCTGTTGGTAAATTTAATGATCCTTCTTTTGTTGCAGGAAAATTTGCAAGTGTTCCTTCTGCATGATTTTCTTCACTTCCTGTGCATTCATATGTTGCACTTTTTAATTTATCTACAATATTTTCTTCTGTTGTGCTTGTATTTCCACCTACTGTTCCTATTGTTATTTTTGTGTATTCATAGTCTTCTGCAGTCCAAACAATAGTATTTGACGCTTCGTCTCTGTTAATAGTACATAATTCATAATTTGATATTCTGTCTGGTGTTGATGATGGATCGAGTGGGTCACTTCCTGCTTCCAGTTCTGCTTGATCAGAAGATCCATCTCCATCGTCATCTGTATCTGCATTATTTCCAATTCCATCATTATCGGTATCAATCCATTCGCTTGCATCCAGTGGAAACCTATCGGATGTATCATTTACTCCGTCGTTATCATCATCTGGATCTGTATCATTTGGAATACCGTCTCCATCTGTATCAATCTGGGTTCCACAGCTTGTAAATGTTGCTGTTCCTCCAAGTGTCCCGTCAAGACAAAATCTTGATTCTTTTTCTTCTGTACAATTAATTGCATCAGATTTTTTCCAAAAATCTTTAGATTCTCCATTTTTAATAATACTATTCCCGGGTCCTGTACAGTCTCCTGGGCTTTTACATGATGAATATATAGCATTTTGATTTCCATCAAATCCATTTTCTGTACATGTTCGTATATTTTTTATACAATTGGTACTTTCTTTCTCAGTATAAGCATCAATGGGCAACCCTATGCCAACTGTAATTCCATCCAGAGTACATGTTTGTGCATCAGCTTCATTTACGCAAATATATTTATCATTTACATTTCCGTCTAATATTCCAGTTTCAAGACATGTTCTAGTGTGATTAACTGTGGTACAATTTTCTGCTGTTTCAACATTGGCAAGTGTTATGGTTTGTCCAACATTAAGACGATTTTTTGTAGGATCTGCACTTGTAGGATTTTTACATGTTATAGTATTAGAATGAAGAGTACAATAATCACTCTTTAATTGATATGTATAATCTGTAGAATTTGTACATAAAATATCTGTATAGCATTGTTGATTTGATTTATTCTCACAGCTTGCTTGATGTGCAGAGTCAAATTCGGCCTTTACAGTATCATCATCTGTTCCATCTATTATTTTTTTTAACCAATGATATGCTCCTCCTCCATCTGTACAACGATCGTTTGCGTCATACCAATCATATATCAATTTAATATCGGCATCTGTAATATCTGCAACATCAATAGTATCATCAGCATTTGCTCTTGTTTCCATATTTGCTTTTATCTCATTTGTTGTACAATATAGAGGTGCATAATTACTATTAATATTTTTCTCTGTGGTACTGTCTGCTTTTAAAAATTGTGTATTATTTTGTATATCAAAATTTGTAAATAAACTAAACCCAATAGCTATTATCGAAAAAATACTAAAAATTCCTATCTTAATTTTTATAGATAGGTTTTTAAATATTTGTGTATTTTGTGTATTTTTCATATTATTTTTTTATGTTCATGATTCATGACATGATCAGTGAATAGTTGTTTGATATATATATATTATATCAGGTAATTATATCATAAATCTTAAATAAACAAAAACTCTTGACTGTAAAAAATACAATTAAGAGTTTCTTTTTTATTTAAAATATGGTTATTTATAATTACATACTCCACCAATGCATGTTTCTGGAGTAATAACTTCACCTGATTCTGGAACATCTACAATCCAGTTTTTATTTTCAGCTTGTCCAATTTTTCGAAGTTTTCCTGCAAATGCATAACTTTGCTCTGTTTCCCCGTGAACAATAAAAATTCGTTTAATTCCTTTTATTGGTGCAATAAAATCTAAAATTTCTTGATAATCGGCATGCCCAGAGTATCCATTTAGTTTTTCAATTTTTGCTTTTACAGGAAAATATTGATTAAAAATTTTAATAGCAGGTCGTTTTTCTAAAATTCTTCGTCCAAGTGTATATGCCGCTTGGTATCCTACAAATAAAATTGTGTTTTCTGGTTTTGAAATTTCATTCATTAAATGATGTCGAATTCGACCACCTTCGCACATTCCACTGGCGGCAACAATAATACATGGTCCTTTAAAAAATTTAATTTTTTTAGAATCTTCAACATCTGGAGTATATGTAATATATTTTGATTCCAATGGAACTTCTCCTCGTGAAAAAAAATCTCTTTTTGTTTCTTCGTCGAACGCATATCTATATTTTTTATATACTTGAGTAACTTTAATAGCAAGAGGGGAGTCGACAAAAACAGGAATATTAGGAATTTTTCCCTCTTCTTGTAAAAGGTGTAAATCGTAAATTACTTCTTGTGTTCGCTGTAAAGAAAAAGATGGAATAAGAATTTTTCCATTATTTTTTACCGTTCTGTTAATTATATTTGCAAGTTTTTCTTTTGAAATTTTTTGTGTTTCATGTCGTCGGTTTCCGTATGTTGATTCTGTGATAAGATAATCGGCATGTTTTGGGCTTTTTGCATCTGGAAGCATGTTTTTTTCTGGTCGTCCCAAATCTCCTGTAAATACTAATATTTTTTCTTCTGAATTTTCTGTCCAGCTTATCTCTATAACACTTGACCCTAGAATATGTCCTGCTGGATAAAATTGTACAAAAATATTTGAATTTGGAATAACCTCAAATTTTTCTTCGTATTGTTTTCCTACTATTTTTTCTACAACAGTTGGAATATCATCTTGTGTATAAAGTGGTTCTAGTGGAATTGATGTATCATGATTTTTTACATATTTTTTAATATGTTTAGCGTCCAGCTCTTGAATAAATGCTGAATCTTGAAGCATTATTGGAATAATATCAGAACTTGGGTGTGTCATGAATATTTTTCCTGTGTATCCGTGTTTTGTTAAATATGGAAGATTTCCGCAGTGGTCAAGGTGAGCGTGGGAAACAATTACGGCATCGAGTGTTGATGGATCAAAATTCAAGTTTCTATTTTTTCTATCTGATTCTTTTCGTTTTCCTTGGAAAAGTCCGCAATCGAGTAAAATAAATTTTCCGTTTATTTCTAGTAAATGTTTAGATCCTGTTACTTCTTGTGCTGCTCCTGAGAAATGTATTTTCATATTTTTATGTGGTTAAAATTTTATTATTTTCTGTTTTCTGTTTGTTTTTCTTCATCTTTTTCATCTTTTTCGCTCCAGTTTATAAGTATATTTCCATTTGGTGTGGTACTGATTTTAAGTCCTGATGGAAAACCTATACCTTCTTTTGCTTTAGAGTAGGTTTCAAGTCCGCTTTCAATATTTTCATTGCTTGGAGTCATTATATCAACGGCTATTTTGCTCATACCTCCTTTTTCAGATGCATCTTTGGCTGATGTTAAGATTTCAGAGGCTTTGTGGGCAAGATCTCCAGAATATCCTTTTGTTGGAAGAATTGATTTTGTTAATTGAGAAACTATATTTAATATATTTGCATCATTAGGTGATTGTAAAAAAGTATAGATATCTACGAATTGAGATTTATTTTCTGGTTTTATAGTTATTTGATGATATGTTTTTTTCTGTCTATGTAATGGTTCATCTACTGTTATATTATGTTTATTAACATCAAATCCATGTCTAAATATATCTATTATTTTTTCTGTTTTATTTGAACTGTTATATTTTTCTTTTATTCCTGCAATTTTATAATGCTCTTTTATTTTATTGCTAATTTTTTCTGCATTATGATTTTTATCATTTTCTTCTTTGTTAGTAAGTTTAGAAATAGGGCTCATATTTTTATCTGGAGTTGGAATTTTTGTGAACGATCGAATAAAATTTCCTATTAAAGAGTTGCTATGCACTAATGCTGAAAAAAGTCCTCCAGATATATTATCTAAATAATTGAGAACAGGATGTTCATTCATGTATTTTTTTACTTCTGTTGTATATTCTTTTTGATTTGTAGATGTTGTTGCTAGTTTTTTAGCAAACTCTTTAGTTATCCATTCAGGTTTATTTTCTGAATTTTCTAGATTTTCAGCAGTTGTTTTTTTTAGATCTTCTTTTTTTATAGCTTTTTCATGAATGTCTTTAACTTTTTGTAATTTATTTGGATCATTTATAATTGAATTATTTATTGTATTTTTTTTATTGTTCAATTCTTTTTGACACTCTGCGTTACAAGTTTTTGCTGCTTCTTTTTTTTCTGCTTGAATTTTTTGAATTTCCGCGGTTTTGTCTCTCTCAAGTTTTGGTTTTGGTGTGAGGGTTGGTTTTGGTTTTGGTGATGGTGATGGTAACATATATTTATATTTATATTTTATTTTTTATCTGGTGCAAAAAAGATTTTTTGGATGAAATTTATAATTGCTTGTATTATTTTTTGAAAAAAATTGTTTTGAGGGTTTGAAATCTCAGTTTTTAAATTTTCTAAATTTTGAGATGTGTGATTTGAGGAATCTTTTGCATTAAAAGCAGTTTCAATATTTTGCTCTAATCTTTTTTCTGCATTTGGCATTTCTATATTTATATGATGAGCATTGGATTCAGCTTTAATTTGCTGAGCTTTAATTCCACCTTTTTTTAGTCGTTCTATTTCTGCTCGGGTTACATAGTGCTTTCGCCGTCCACCTCCAGATGAATATGTTTCCATAATAATATCTAAATTTTAGAAAATTGTTACTCATAAGTATTTTTTAATATATTACATAATATATTAAGAATACTTCATTTAATAATATCATATAAAAAAAGTCTTGCATAGGAAAAAAAAATATAATAGAATTTGTCAGCTACTGATTTAAAAGTTTTATAGCTTTTAAAATGTGTGTTTGGGAAGGTAGCTCAGTGGTAGAGCAGGGGCCTTTTAAGCCCTTGGTCGAGGGTTCGAATCCCTCCCTTCCCACCATCTTTGGCCCGTTCGTCTAGGGGTTAGGACGTCAGGTTTTCATCCTGGTAACAGCAGTTCGAGTCTGCTACGGGCTACCAATCGGTAGTAATGGGAGTTCAAGCAGTGCTTGAGCTCCTTTTTTTGTCTTAAATAAGGCGTTTTCGTCGGCTACAGAAAGTTCGAGTAGCACAGAATTGATGAATTGAGCCTTTTTTTGACGAGATAGTGTTCCGTACTTTTGCTTAGCGGTTTTTAGCAGTTCGAGTGCCTTTTCTACAATGTTAGAGTTGTCGCTCATGCCCTCTATGTTTTTTTCTGTTTTTTCACTTCCAAGTTGAATTATTTTTGATTCAATAATTTTTTTAAAATCTGAATAATCCGATGCAGAAATTTCTTCATCTAGAACTTTTTCTTGAATCTTTGAAAGTTTATTTTTGAGTTTTCCAATTTCGGCATCGAATAATTTTTCTTTTGTAGTATTTTCTTCGTTTTTAATTCCAAGTATTTTTTTTACAGATTTCTTAAATTCTGAAATAACATAATCTTCTATGTTATTTTTTTGTAATAATTCTATAAATTTTTTTTCAATAAAATCTTCTCGGTAATGTTTTCCAGTTTCGGGGTTTCTGTAATAATGGCAATTCTTATTCGTGGTTCCGTGAAGAAGTATTCCATTTTCGTATACGAGATTAGAGAATAAATAATGATGAGAGTTTGATATTTTCCTTTTTTTATTTTTAAGAATAGATTGCACTCGTAAATAGAGTGCTGGTGATATTATTTTTTCGTGTTTACCATTCTTATACAAAACATTGTTCCATTCAAACCAACCGCAATAAAATGGATTTGTAATCATTCTATAAAATGCATCTTTTCTAATTCCATTTGCACTTCTTGTTGATTTTATTTTTGCAACGTCTAGAGCCCATTTTCTTACATTTTGGACTCCTTCTCCATCGGAAATTCGTTCAAAGCATTCTTTTATTTTCCACGCCTCTTCTTTTATAGCTTTTCTTGGGATATGTTGTTCTTCTTTTTTGTGGTATCCAATAACTGCATTACCCGGATACATACCTCTTGAAATTGCTGTTTTTTGACCGCCTCTTACATCTGATGATAAGTTTTCAGAATAATGAACTGCCATTGATAAGAATATTCGGAAGACTAGCCGACCAGCAGGGTCATTTGAAAATGGCTCTTCAAAAAAATCAAATTCACATCCTTTATCCAATAATTCTTCTATCACGAAATTATCTCTTGGATTTCGAGTAAGTCTGTTTATTTTCCAAGAAATGATTGTAACTTTATGTCCTTTTTTTAATTCTCTTTTTGCAAGAGCTATCATTTTTTGAAATTCTGGACGCTTGATTTTTTTGAAAGCAGACCGCTCCTCTTCGAATCGTTCTGTTATTTGAATTTCATTTCGTCGTTCCCATGTTTTGGATAAATCTTCTTGTTTTTCTAAAGAATAAATCTGTCGATCTGAATCTTCCTCGGATTTTCGTCCGTAGAATAAAATTATTTTTTTCATCTTTATTATATATTTAAAATTTTTAGAATTTCATCTTCGCTTACTCCTTTTCGTGCGAGAGCTATTATTATTTTTATTTTTTTATAGCATTCTTGGTGTTTAATTGTAGAATTATCACCAATTATACCTTTTTTATTATTTAGTGTTTTTATTTCTGAAAATTCCGTAGAAATACTACTAATAGATTTACTAATTCTTTCTCCTATCTTTCTGTATTTAAACTTATTTCTTAAAAAATTACTCAGCATTATTCTTGTCTTTAGGGTAAACTTACTCATGAACATAGGGGGTAAAATAGTTTATATTAATTCATCTCTATTTTACGACCTTGTTCGGTTCTATTCTAGAATATATAACATATATAAAATTAAAGAATATTGTTTACAAACGAATCTTCTTTTTTATTTTTAGATTGGACGGAATAACTAATCTTTTTTTTCTCCTTAGTAATACATAAATAAGGAAAATTCTTGCATTACTTATTTACAGGGAATAACACAACCTTTTGGTGGGCAGAAGCTCTGAAATAAAAAAATAGGCGTTTTATTTCAGAGCTAAAAATGATATTCTCTTTCATATAAAGGCTTTATTTATACTCAAATGCATCACGATTCAACTTTTTTTAGTAATGATGAAAATGGAACACTTTTAGATAGATTTCATAAAATATTAAGAGGAGTTAAAACTCTTGATATATTGGTGGGATATTTTAGAGCTTCTGGATTTAATTTAATGGAAGAACCTCTTGGGAAATGTGAAAAAATACGAATACTGGTTGGGATTGATACAGATAAAGAAGTAAGTGACTGGTTTAAGCAATCAAAAAAGCAATCAGGGATAGATTTTGAAACAAATGAAAAAACAAAAATCAATGCTCTTGAAAAAGCTTTATCAGAAATTAATAATGAAAAACAATATTCACAGGAAAGTTATAAAAGTATTCATAAATTTATTGAATATATTCAATCAGGAAAGCTTGAAATCCTTGCATATTCAAAAGGAAAAATTCATGCAAAAGTGTATATTGTAAAATATGATGAAGAGGTTGGAACTGAATACGGAAAAGTAATCACGGGTTCGAGTAATTTTTCTTATTCTGGGTTACAAGGGAATAGAGAGTTTAATGTAGAGCTGAAAAATAAATCAGATGTTGATTTTGCATCAGATCAATTTGAAGAACTTTGGAAAGATGGAGTGGATATTTCTCAAGAATTTGTAGAACTTATTCAAACAAAAACTTGGCTGAGAAATGATATTACTCCGTACCAAATATATTTAAAAATGTTGTCAGAGTATTTTGCAGAAGAATTGCATGACGATAAAGATACTTGGAAAGGAGTACCAAATGGATTTTTTGAATTACGATATCAAAAAGATGCTGTTATCGAGGCAGAAAGAAATATTGATAAGTATGGAGGAACTTTTTTGGCGGATGTGGTAGGGCTTGGAAAAACATATATTGCAGCGATGTTGGCAAAAAAAATGGGAGGAAGAAATTTAATTATTTGTCCACCTGTTTTGATAGATGCATGGGATAAAGTTTTAAGAGAATTTGGAGTAATAAATTTTCAAGTAAGATCAAGAGGAATGTTAGAACTCATTGCAGATGAACAAGAAGAATTTGATACAGTTTTTATTGATGAAAGCCATTATTTTAGAAATCAAAAAACTAAAAATTATGCATTATTAGATAGGATAGTAGCAGGGGCAAATGTTGTTTGTATTTCAGCTACTCCACAAAATAATTCTCCGTCAGATATTGCGGCACAATTATTTCTTTTCCAGAATAAAAAAGATTCTACCATTGAAGGAATTAGAGATTTGGAAACTTTTTTTAACGAAATATATAATCGATATAAAGAGGCAGAAAAAAAAGATAAAGACGAAGAAACAACAGTGCACACTCAAAAAGCAATCAAGAAAAATTCTAAAATTATTCGAGAACAAGTTTTAGAAAAAGTTATGGTGAGACGAACCAGAAAAGAAATAAAAAAATATTATAAAGATGATTTTAAACAGCAGGGATTAAAATTCCCAGATATTACTCCTCCTGTGAGGGCTTTTTATGAATTTGATACAGAACTAGAACAATTGTTTTTAGAGAACTTAGAATTTATTAGAGATTTTCAATTTGCAAGATATACTCCTGCTCAATATTTAAAAACTGATGCTAATTTATTTTCAAAAAATGATATGCAGACGCAAAAAGTTTCGCAGGTAAATCTCAAAGGATTTATGAAAACTCTTTTATTTAAACGGCTTGATAGTAGTTTTTTTGCATTTTTTCAAACTCTTTTACGATTCAAAAAAAACTATGAGCAATTTATAAAAATGCTTGAAGAACAGGGATTTGTTGCGATATCAAAATCTGTAAATATTTATGATTTATTAGATAATGACAATATAGAAATGATTGATACTCTCTCAAAAGAGGGGAAAATAATGAAGTATCCAAAACAAGATTTAAAACCTGAATATTTAGAGATTCTTAAAACAGATTTACAAATTTTATCTGATTTTATTGAAAAATGGGGAAACTATTTATATCCAAATAACTATGAAGAAAATTCTAAATTTAAAATAGAAAAAGATTTAAAATTAGAAAAACTTATATCTCTTTTGAAAGAAGAAAAAAATCTTCAACAAAAAGTAATTTTGTTTACAGAAGCAGGAGAAACAGCAACTTATTTAGGAAAAAAAATAACAGAAATTTTTGGAGATGAAGTGATTTATTTTTCTGGAAGTTCTTCTAATTCAGAAAAAGAGGATATTCAAAGAAATTTCAATCCTGATAATAAAAATCAAAAAGATGATAAAAGAATTTTAATTACGACTGATGTACTAGCCGAAGGGGTGAGTTTGCACCGTGCTAATGCTTTAATTAATTATGATATTGCGTGGAATCCAACAAAAATTTTGCAACGAGTAGGGCGAATTAATCGAGTTGGATCAAAATTTGATGAGATATATTTGTATAATTTTTTTCCAACTACAACCGCAGAAGATGAGTTAGGACTTGAAAAAAATGCGGTTTCTAAAATGCAATATTTTCATCATATCTTGGGAGAGGATGCAAAATATTTAAGTGAAGAAGAGGAACTGGTAAATCATAAACTTTTTAATCTTTTTAATCAGTTCAATTCAACCGATTATTTGGAAGGAGAAGATTCAGAAACAGAAAGTGAAAAAAAATATCTAGAAATAATTAGAAAAGTACGAGATGAAAATCCAGAACTTTTTGAAAAAATACAAAAACTGCCTAATCGAATTTCAACAGCTCGAAGGTATAAAAGTTTTTTAGGAAGTGTTTTAACATTCTTTCAAAAAGGGGCTCTTAAAAAGTTTTATATTTCGGGAAGTTCAAACAAGGAAATGAGTTTTTTGCAAGCGGTAAAGGTATTTTCTTCTCTCCCTGATTGTGAGAAACAAAATATTCCTGAAAATTTTTTTGAATTGGTAGAAAAAAATAAAAAACAATTTATAAAAGATTTTTACGGAAAAGAAGAAGCAATGTTTGGAAAGTCAAAAGTTAAAAAAAATAGTAATAGAAGCTTTGCTCTCACTGCTTTAAGTGAAGTGAAAAATTCTGATTTTTTATTAGAAGATGTTTATAATAAAAAATATATAGAATCTCTTTTTTTGTTTTTTGAAAAAGGAGCAGAAAATGAACAAGTAATGAAAGATTTTAAGACAAAGTGCCAAAAAGTGAATGATGTACGAGTATATTTAGAAACTTTTCAAGAATTAATCCCTCTCTCACAGATAGAAAGGGTTTTAAAAAAAGAAAAAAAGAGAGAAGATGCACTCAGTAAAATTATACTTTCGGAAGCTATTATTTCAGAATCCTAAAGCTATAATAAAAAAACATACTAATAATTAATAAAAATTTCTTTTTATAAAATATGAAACAACTTCTAAAAAAAACCTTTCAAAATAAATATTCCTCACCTGATTTTGAAGGATTTACCGCAAAACTTTTTCAAAAATCATCAGGAGATTTTATGAGTCAAAAAATATTTAAAAATTCTGAGGAAGAGAAATATTCTGATTCTCGACTTTTATTATCACTTGGAACAGATGATAATAAAAAAATAGAGGTTTTAAGTATAGAACTAAAAACAAAAAGTAATGTTGAAAATGCTCGAAGTTATCAACGAGGACTAATAGAAAAATATATAAAACAACGAATAGATTCGGGAAATTGGGTTGATGGAGTTCTTGTTTCTTTTTGGAATGCACAAGAAAATTCTTGGCGATTGAGTTTTGTGCAAATGGAGATGAAAGACGGAAAAAAAGAATTTACTCCCCCTAAGCGATTCTCTTTTTTAGTAGGAGAAGGTGAATCAACACATACTGCTGAACAACAGTTTTTAGAAATTTTAGAAAAGAAGCACACACCTTTATTTTCTCAGCTTTTAGAAGCATTTTCTGTAGAAAAAGTAACGAATGAATTTTTTGACCTTTATAAAAGACATTTTCTGGCTTTGAACGAACAATTTTTGAATAATGAAACTTTTCAAAAAGAAGTAGTAGAGAGGCAAGGACTCAAAAATGCGGACTTTGTGAAGAAATTGATGGGTCAGGTGGTCTTTCTCTATTTTTTACAAAAGAAAGGTTGGATGGGGGTAAAAAAGGGCGAGAAATGGGGAAGTGGAGACAAGAACTTTATGCGAAATATTCTTGATGAATGTTTAAGTGGAAAAGGAGCAGATAAAGAACGAGGAGGAAAAAACTTTTTTAATGATTATTTGGAGCATCTTTTTTATGATACTCTCAACAATAAAGATAGAGGAGGAGCGAGTGTTACAGGTGATTATTCATGGACAGAATATTTTCAATGTAGAATTCCATATTTAAATGGAGGACTTTTTGAACCTAATTATAGTTGGAAAAATACCTTTATTGATATTCCTAATGAATCCTTTAAAAGTCTTTTTGATACTTTTGACAGGTTTAATTTTACAGTTTATGAGGCTGATAGTTTAGAAAAAGATGTAGCGGTTGATCCTGAAATGTTAGGAAAGGTATTTGAAAACTTGCTAGAAATTGACGAAAGAAAAGGGAAAGGAGCGTTTTATACTCCACGAGAAATTGTGCATTATATGTGCCAAGAAAGTCTTATAAATTACCTCACAAATTCTTCGGGATATGAAGAAGAGAGAATTAGAAAGTTAATGAATAGAAAAGATGAAATAACTGCTAAAAGTGATGCAGAAAGAAAAGCTATTGAGGGAAATAAGGAGTTAAAAATAATGGCAGAAAAAATTGATACATTACTTCAAAAGGTAACCGTTTGCGACCCCGCCGTTGGTTCGGGGGCGTTTCCTATGGGGATGTTAAAAGAAATTGTTTCACTGAGGTTTTTTCTGAATAGAATTTTTTTAGATACAAAATTAACAGAATACGATATAAAAAAACAAACCCTCGAACATTGTATTTACGGGGTAGATATTGAAAAAGGAGCTATTGAAATTTGTCGCTTACGGTTTTGGTTAAGTATGGTGGTAGAACACGATATTGAAGAAGTAGAACCACTCCCAAATCTTGATTATAAATTGATGCAAGGAAATTCACTTTTAGAAGATTTAGTTATTGGAGATAGTGTTATAAAGCTCAATGTAGGAAGTCAAAACAAGGGAGACAAACGAACAAAGGAGATGAAAAATTTATTTCAAGAAGAGGAGAAAATGGCTCTTTTCTCTATGGATAAAACTAATGAAATAGTTGATAAACTCCAAAAACTCCACACAGAATTTTTTGCCACGACTGAACCAAAGCAAAAAAAAATAATGAAGTCAAAAATTGATAAGTATGAAAACACTCTGATACAAACCGCTTGTAGTGATGAAGTTTTAAGGCTGAGAGAAGTTGTGAGCAATGAGAGAAACAAAGGAACGGAAGCAAAGGCAGTGAAGGCTGAGGAGCAAATACAAATGATTGAAGATACTTTAATCAAGTGGGAAAAAGACCATATTCGACCATTTTTCCCATGGAAGTTACATTTTGGAGAAATTTTTAAGGATGGAGGGTTTGATATTGTGATTGGGAATCCCCCATATATTCAACTACAAAAAAATAGTGGAGTGCTTGCGAATATGTATCAAAATTGCGGACTCGAAAGTTTTGTTCGGTCAGGAGATATTTATTGTTTGTTTTATGAATTTGGAAATAAAATTTTAAACGAGAAAGGAAATCTTTCTTTTATTACCAGTAATAAATGGATGAGAGCAGGATATGGAGAGAAAATGAGAAAATATTTTGCAGAAAATACGACTCCCAAATTATTGATTGATTTGGGACCAGGAGTATTTGAAACAGCAACGGTAGACACCAATATTTTACAATTTGAAAAAGGAAAACGAGAAGAAAGCTGTTTTTCGTGCAATGTAAAAGAAAATCTCCAAAAAAAACAAATTCCACTCAAAGGATATATAGAAAAAAACGGAATAAATTCTCAATACAACACCTCAGAAAGTTGGACAATTCTCAACCCCCTCGAACAAAAAATTAAAGAAAAAATTGAAAAAATAGGAACTCAACTTAAAGACTGGGATATAAAAATAAATCGTGGAGTTTTAACAGGCTACAATGAGGCTTTTATTATTGATGGAAAGAAAAAAGATGAGTTGATAAAGCAAGATCCTAAAAGTGCCGAAATTATAAAACCAATTTTACGAGGAAAAGATATAAAAAGGTATTCTTCTGATTTTGCTGATATGTGGTTAATTGCGAGTCATAACGGATATACAAATAATAAAGGTGAAAAAATTGAAGCCGTAAATATAGAGAATTATCCTGCCATAAAAGAATGGTTAGATTCTCACTGGGAAAAAATTTCTAAACGAGGAGATAAAGGGAAAACTCCATATAATTTACGAAATTGTGCTTATCAAGAAGAATTTGAGAAAGAGAAGATTGTTTATTCTGAAATCGTAAAAAAACCACAATTTCATTTCGACGTCAATCAATTTTTTCCAGAAGCGACTTCATTTTTAATGACAGGAAAAAATTTGAAATACATAGTTTCTATTTTAAATTCTAAAGCTTTTACATATTTCTTTAGTAGATTTTATGCAGGTGGAGGTTTAGGTGATACAGGTTATAGGTATAAAAAGAAATTTTTGGAATTAACTCCTATCCCCAAAATATTACTAGAAGAACAAAAACCTTTTATCGAAAAAGTAGAGCAAATTTTAGAAAAAACTTCTCAAGAAAATTATGATTCAAAAAATATTTCTGAGGAGCAAAAAACTCTGGAAAAAGAAATTGATGAAATGGTTTTTGATTTATATGGGTTGAGTGAGGAGGAGAGGAGGGTTGTTTTGGGGGAGTAATTTTCAAATATTGATTTTATGAGTGAAAAAAGTATAATTAATCATCTTAAAAGTATTTTTAAATTTGAAAAAGAAATGCAAGACTGGCTTCAAGAGGAGTTTGATAAGAAGCTATCTTTGGCAGATTTAATAACAAATACAGAGAAGTTTGAGGGATTTATTCCCTCTTCACCAATAGAGAGGAAAATATTTAATTCATTTAATTATTGCTTAAAAGGATTATGGAGCAATATTATTCTTTCGTCTGATGAAAATATTTCAATAAGCAGGGGGAAATCCGAATCATTAAAACCTGATTTTACTTTTTATGATGAAGAAAGAGAAAGTATTGTAATTGTTGAATTAAAAAATTCAAAGAATGCTTCTCGTCAGACAGGAACAGAATTTGGGGCATACTCCAATGAAATAAAATCTCATTTCCCCTATCTTTCTGATGGAGATGTTATAAATGTGATAATTTCGCCTATTTGGGCAACTTTATTAAAAAATTATATATTTCATGAAATATTTTGGCTTGATAGAAACATTATTTGCTTAGAGCCAATAAAAGAAAATGAAGAAAATAAATTAAAAATAATTGATATTAATTCTCTCTTTGGAAATATTTTTATAAAAAATGAATTAAACAAACTAGGAGGCTTTCAAATTTGCCTGTATGATTATGAGAAAATTACAAAAGAGGAAAGAAAAAAAATATATCCTAGCCTTGATCAAATGAGGATTGCAATGGATGTTATTGCAAAAACTGGAAATGCTCAGAAAAATAATGGATTTGCCTTTCTTTGGAAAGATTTATCAGGAGATCCACTTTCTCCATATAATATCACAATTGTAAATATATCTGCGTATAAACAGATATTTGAAAATAATAATATTTCTCAAAATAATTTTACAGAAAAACTCTTTAAAACAATTCAAACAAGTAATTCAGATGGACATGGAGGATCCCTATTTAAAATAGCAACAGAGGTAAAAAAAATATTAGGAGATTTTTGTACTCCTGAGTGTGAAGGATTTACAAATTGGAAGGAGTTATATAAATTTATGAAAGGGAATAAATTAATTAGTTTTTATTCTTGGGGAATATATGAAGACCTTTTCTTAGAAAGAATATTAAAAAAACAGAAAAAAGGAGATACTAAAATGAGTCTCAGAAGCCCAGACGAGGGTATTGAGTTTATAAGGGAATTATTAGGAGATGAGTTTGAAAATTCAGAAGTAGAACATTCTTTACCAATTAATATTGATGATGACTTTCCTTTTTAATGTAACAAAAAATATTTATGGCTAAAAAAGAAGAAAAAAAATTAACGGATATAGAAAAATTAAAATGGGAACATCATCAGTCTCATCGTAGTTATTTGCTAGGACAATACCATAAACAAGAAGACTCCTTGTTTAAGATTTTAATATTGATTTGTTCTGGTGTTTTTTCCTTGTCTTTAACGGCAACCAAATTTGAATCCGTTGAATATTCTCATCTACTTGTTTCATCTTGGGTATTGTCAGCACTTGCTCTCTTTTTTATGATTTTGGGACTCATCTTTTCTATTAAATCCTATAAAAAAGAAGTTACATGTTTAGATGAAACAAAAAAAGATTGTATAGATAATATTTTCAATTCTTTGATACCCTGTACGACAATATTCGCAATTATGCTATTATTTTTATCGATAATATTTTTGATAATCTTCTATTCTTTAAATTTATAAATTCTATGACAAATAATCAAAACGGAAAAAAATATCCTCAGATAAAAAATAAAAAACCAAAAATTCTTCAAAAAAATTCAGTTCCTGTTAAGATGGGACAAGATCCAGATAAGTTTTTTGGCGAACAATCCGAAAATGAATCTGTCAATAACACATCAGATAAACAGTGAAAAAGTTCTGAAATCTTTTCTTGCAAAAATACAAACATAAACACAAATAGTCCTTTTTTAATTTAACGAAAAAACTTTGTTAATCACCCCACTCTCTTCATGAATAAAAATAACCAAATCCTTATCTATCAATCAAAAGACGGAAAAATTTCTGTTGAGACTTTGGTGAAAGAAAAAACCGTTTGGCTTACTCAAGATCAAATAGCTGTTCTTTTTGGAAAAGCAAAATCAACAATAAATGAACATATTAAAAATATTTATTTTGAAGAAGAGCAGTTAGAAAGCACCACCCTACAGAAATTCGGAATTTCCGAATTTCAGCAAAAATCACCCAATTTCTATAATCTCGATATGATTATTTCAGTTGGATACCGAGTGAAATCTCAACAAGGAATACAATTTAGAAAATGGGCGACGGAGCGATTGAAAGAATATTTATTGCAAGGATTTTCTTTGAATGAAGAGAAATTGAAATCAGGAAAATCAACAGAATATTTTGATAAACTTCAGGAAAAACTCCGAGAAATTCGACTTTCTGAACGGTTATTTTATCAGAAAATAAAAGATATTTACACGACGAGTATTGATTATAATCCAAAAGATGATACAACAATTTCATTTTTTACAGCGGTGCAAAATAAACTTTTATGGGCAATTAGCCAAAAAACAGCTGCGGAATTAGTACATTCCCGAGTAGATATAGATAAACCATTTTTGGGAATGACTTCTTGTGATAAAAAATCAGAAAAACATATCACACAAAAAGATGTCAGTATTGTGAAAAACTATCTGAATGAAAAAGAAATGAAGGTTTTGGGATTATTGGTAGAGCAATATCTCGCTTTTGCCGAAACTATGGCAGAAGCACAAACACCAATGAAAATGACGGATTGGATAGAACGACTCGATTTGATTTTGCAAATGAATGGAAAAGAAATCTTGACACATTATGGAAAAATAACTCATGATTTAGCAGTTTCCAAGTCAACTCAAGAATATGAAAAGTTTAAAGCAAATCAGAAAATTCAAGAAAAAACAGAAAGTTTGCAAGAATTAGAAAATGACTTAAAAATATTATCATTAAAAAATAAATTATAATTTAATTTTAACCCCCCAATACTATGCAAGACCTTCAATGCCCACACTGCAAAAAAGCCTTCAAATGCGTGATGATGAATTTGAAAAATCTCTGCACGAGAGATTAGAAATAGCAGAAAAAGAAAAAAATATTGCAGTGAGTGAATCTATTAAGACTCTTGAAAAAGAGCGAGATAGTCTTGCAAATGAAATAAAAAATAAAGATACAAGTCGTAAATTTAAAACTGCTATTGATGAAATAGATAAAACAATCACTCATCTTCAAAAAACAAAAAATGCATTGTTATCCTCTGAAAACAATCTTCGCCTTGCAAATAATAAAGAAGAAAATTTACACCAATATAAACATAAATAGTCCTTTTTTAATTTAACGAAAAAATAATGTGGAATACTTGTAAAAAAAGCTGTAAAGAAAACTTTCCTAATTTAAAAATTCTGGAAATAATAGGATTATTTTTTCTTGCGGGATTGGGTGTATTTTTTATATTTATTGTTTCTTGGTTTCTTTTAGGGGAAAAAGTAGAGACCTTATTTGCAACAATATTTTCTAACCCTATTCAGATAGACCCTTTGAATTTTTTAGGAACTTTTATCGTTGGTGTATTAACATTACTTCTTTTTAAGAAACAAAATGAAATAGCCCAACTTTCATTAGAATCAAATGCCCCAAATCTAATTATTAAAGAGTCTTTTTATAATAAGGACTCAGAGAATATGACTCCTTATCTTGAAATTTCTAATTCAGAACAATTGTCTTTATCAGACCTCCATGTTTTTTACATGGTTTCCGCAGACGATAAAAGTAAGAAACTAGGAGTATTTGAAGATAAAACATTTCAAGGAATTGAAATATTTAAAAACCAAGCATTTAGGATTCCCTTGGAGGGAAGTAGTGCTAAACTATATCATTCTGTTATTTTTGTTTACACAAACCCTATCTCAAAAAAAATTTATACTTACGGAATAAATATAAATTTTTTAGAAAAAAACAGCATTTTCCCTTTGGGAGTCGATTATCCTAAGAGTCATTTTAATAACCTCGAATCGCCGTTTCTATTAAAATCATATAAAAGATTCTTGCAAAGACTTCCTAAAAATTTAGAGAATATAAAAGAGATTTTAAAAGAGGAATATTTAAAAAAGGCTGATGAGGTCTGATAAATATAGAATTTTCACCTCTTTATAGTCAATATCAGTCTCAGAACATTGTATACTCATTTGACGATATACATCTTGATAACTTTTCCCCTGAGGTATTACAAACAATGCGTTTTCCTGAGAGTATTCAATAATAGATTCAGCAATAATAGACAGCTGAGGAGTATCATTCTCAAAAAATTTCTTAGATTTAGGAAATATACTTTCAGATGGTAACATTCCGACCTCTACAAGTTTTTGATCCAAAGAGATTTTACTATATTGATATGGATACACATTAGGATTATCAATATAATAAATCCCTTGTTCTTTTATCTGAGAAAGCTCTTTTATTTGAGTTGGTAAATCTACCGTAGAAATCCCCTCCGTTAATATTATTGAAGTTTCCATATATTTTTGTGTTTATATTTCAGATAAGTATACCAAAAAAAGAAATTAATTTAAATCTCTTTTTTTGCATCTGATAAATACTTTTATTACCCCTTTAAATCTAGTATTCGACTCACTGTTTTTATTTGCCTGTCTCTAATTTCTTCGATTAGAGGCTTTAATTTAAGTGCAAAATAATCTGCATCTTTTTTATTTTTTTTACTTAAAGCCTTCCCATTTTTTCCAAGTATAATTCCTCTTTTTTTTGCTTGTACCAATGCTTCAATAACTCTCTTTGAAATCATCTCTCGCTCATGCTCTGCAACTGCAACTAGTATATGGAGGGTGAAATTTGTAGCATTTGGATTATCAACCACTACAAACTTTATTTTCCTATCACGAGCGTTGATTTTGTTTTCTTTGCTAATATTTAAAGCTTTTTCTATTTCAGGTCGATCATTTTTTTTACCACTCTCGACCTCTATAAATTCATCTAAAATTTCTCCTCCTTGTTTTTTTACATAATTTTTCACTGCCTCTTTTTGTGCATCCAAACCTAGTCCCGATTTCCACTGTTTTTTAGTGGAAACCCTGTAATATCCTATATAATTCATATTTAAATTAATATTTATACACACATACACATTAGTTTACTTGTGTATTTCTTGTTGGATTGTTCTTACTACCAAATTAGGTATAATTAAAAAATCACTAGAAATAGTGATTTTTTTGTATAAAGAAATATTATTTTTTCTATATATATGCTACAGTTTTAGTAGAAAAATAAACATTTATTATTTATTAAAATCTTTTTATATGGAAGACTCCAATGTGTTTTTTATTATCGCAATACTTATATTTATTTCTGCATTATTATCTGGTGCAGAAAGTGCAATTTTATCATTATCAGAGTCAAAAGTGCGAGCAATGATAGAAAAAAAAGTGAGATTTGTAAATTATTTAAATTATTTAAAAAAGCATCAAAAGCAAGTTATTATTACAATTTTGTTGGGAAGTAATACTGTAAATATTTTAATTCCAACATTGGGAACGATTTGGGTTACTGCTCATTATGGAGAAACAATTCATGCTGATTTAGCAATGGGGATTTCTACTTTTGCACTTACTTTTCTTATTCTATTTTTTGGAGAAATTTTACCAAAGAGTTTTGCAGTAGCGTATAATGAAAAATTTTCTTTATATGTATCGCCAATGTTATATTTTCTTACAAAAGTTCTCGCACCTCTTGTGTGGTTTTTTGAAAAATTATCAGATTTTTTTACATCAGATGTTGTAAGTGATGGAATTTCTGAGGCTGAAGTTTTGGCAATGGTTGCAATGAGTGAAGAACATGGAGAAATTACCACAAAAGAAAAAACAAGAATTAAAAATTTGCTAGATTTTTCAGATACACTCGTTTCTGATGTCATGACACCACGAACAAAGATTAATAGTATTTCTGAAAACTCTACATTATTAGATGCAAAAGAGTTATTCAAAGAAAGTCCTCATTCACGAATTCCTGTATACGAAGAAAATATTGATAAAATTATAAAAATTGTAAGTTTGAGAGATGTTTGGAATGCGTCAGAAGAACATGGAGATGATAAATTAGTGAAAAATTTAGAATTACGAACACCATATTTTGTACCTATTACAAAAAATATTTCAGATTTATTCGAAGATTTTCAGCGTCAGCAAGTTCATATTGCAATTGTTTTAGACGAGCACGGAGGAACCGCTGGGTTAATTACAATGGAAGATATTTTTGAGGAAATCTTTGGAGAAATTAGAGATGAAACAGATGTTGATGAAGAAGAGGAAACTCAAAGCGTAAAAGATGGCGTTTGGAAAGTTTCACCACGAATGATTTTGGAGGAAATAGAAGAAGAAACAGGGATTTGTTTGCATGAAAATGAAAATGATGCAAAAAAAGAAGAAGATTCAGAAAAAAATCTTTCATTTTTTATTCTGGAAAAACTGGGAAGATTTCCGAGAAAAGGAGAAATTATAGAATTTTCTTCTGCAGATGTTGTCGTAGAGAAAATGGAAGATCATGCTGTTGAATTATTTAGAATTGTAAAAAAATAAAAATATAATTTCCTTGAATTTATACTTTAAGCATGATAAAATCATTTGAATATTTAAATATAAAATATAAAAAATGATTTTAAGTGTAATAAATTATTGGAATAAAAATCTTGGATTTGTGCTATATTGCATTTTATTTTCTATTTTTTTGTTTATAACGGCAGGTTCTGAAATTTCTAATATTGCATTAAATGCAGAATTATTTGGAGATGGAGTCTCTGCTCCTGTTTTTTCTGGAGAAGGAATTCAAGGAGGTGCAACATTAGTGCAAGAAAAAATAGAGGGGAGTAATTTAGGAATAGCAGAGGGGGGAAGTTTGATGGATTCAATAATTTTTGTTATTAAATATCTTTTGATTTTTGCAGGAATTATTGCTCTTATTGCTTTTTTATATGCAGGTTTTTTGTATATTACAAGTTTTGGTGGCGATGTAGAAGATGCAAAAAATTCAATGATAAATGCCGCAATTGGTATCATCATAATTATATTTTCTTGGGTAATAATAGTATTTCTTACAACATTTGAATTATAAAAAAATAAAAAAATAAAAATAAAAAAATTATAAAATGACATTATATACAAATCTAAAAAATATATTTAATACAAAAAATATAATACAGCAATTATCTGTATTTTTACTATTATTTGTAAGTATATTTTTGTTTTCTTTTACTGCAGAAGCTTCAGGTTTTGATATCACAAGAGACCCATGTGAAGGAAAAGATTCATGTTTGAGTTATATTGATAATGAAGATTTACCTGATGCAATTCAGGTAAAAGATGATGAAACACTAAGCCAAAGAGTTGTTAAGTTGATAAATCAGGTTTTGATGTATATGGGATTAGTATTAACAATTATTGTAATTTATGCAGGGCTTGTAATTATTTTTTCATTGGGAGATAATGAGGGAATATCGTCTGCAAAAAATATGATTATTAACGCAATAATAGGTATTGTAATTATAGTTTTATCATATAGTATTGTATATGCAATTGGACATTTGATGAGGCTTGATGATTCTGGAAATAATGGAACAATAGGAACGCAAGGAGGTAATGGAACAATAGGAACGCAAGGAAATAATGGAACAATAGGAACACAAGGAAATAATGGAACAATAGGAACACAAGGAAATAATGGAACAATAGGAACTCAAGGAGGTAATGGAACAATAGGAACTCAAGGAGGTAATGGAACAATAGGAACGCAAGGAAATAATGGAACAATAGGAACGCAAGGAGGTAATGGAACAATAGGAACTCAAGGAAATAATGGAACAATAGGAACTCAAGGAAATAATGGAACAATAGGAACTCAAGGATATGAAGGAGAAATTGGAGTGATAGAGGGTGAAATTGCAGAGCTTGGTACTAAAAAAAATCAATTAGAGTCAAATAATAAAAATGGAAAAAATGATAATAAAATAGAAGAATTGAATGCTTCAATAAAAGCATTGGAAAATGATAAGTATAATAAATCATTAGAATATAAAATTAAAACTCTTGAAGAAGAAATGGCATTATTGCAGAGTAAAAAAGATAATATTACTGAAGGAAGTTCTGATAATTCAGAAAAAAATAATGAAGAAATTGCAAAATTAAAAAATGAATTATTGTTATTAAGAGATAAATTGGAGTCTGGAGTTTTTGATACAAATGAAGAATTAAATAAAATTTTGAAAGAAGTTAAGAATAAAGACAATTTAGATATAAAAAAATTGCAAAAAGTTATAAATAGTTTAAAGAAAAATTCAGGAAATAATTCAAATAATACTTCAAATAACAACAACAACAATATTAATGATAATAATCAAAATACTCAAAATAAAGAATTACTAGAAAAATATAATAATTTACAGGATTTGTTTAATAAGTTAGAAGATAATCCAACAAATACTGTTATCTTAAAAGAGATAGAAAAAGAAGTTGCAAAGACAAAGGAGGTAACGAAAAAATTTAGTGAAATAAAGCCTTCTATTTTACTGCAATCTTCTCGTTCTACAACTCCAACAAAAATAACACTTTCTGCAGAAAAAACTGTTATTAAGGGAAAGTCTTCAGTAATGCTTTCTAATGATAATTATCATTGGTCTGTGGTAGGTCCAGATGGAGTTTTACAAAAATTAGGAAATGGAATGGTTCGGGTATTTACGGTTACGGTTCCAGGTCGGTATATATTTACTTTGCATGTAAGTTCTACAAATGAAAATATTTTATCTGGAACAGCAAAAAAAGCAGTTACAATAAAGGAGCCAAATACAGAATCTCTATTTATGGTTGGTGGAAAAACAATGAATGAAACTATTGCATTTACTCAAGAGCAAAATGTTGAAGGGATTATATTTAATCCCTCACTTACAAAACCAAAAGTGGGGAGAGAAATTGTAAAATATATTTGGAATTTTGATGGAATACGAAAAGAAGAAAAAGAAGGGCGTTCTCTTTTATATACATTTCCAAAAGAAGGAAAATATAAAGTATCATTGGAGGTAGAAGATAATATAGGAGAGCGAACTCGGTCTGAAAAAATAACAGTTGAAATTAAAAAAATAGTTTCATATTTTTCTCTTAAAAAATATGAATATAATATTGGAGAAGTTGTAAAATTTAAAGGAGGGAAATCGGTAAGCTCTGGTGGATATATTCAAGAATACGATTGGAAAGTTTTGAATGTATCTGGTGAGTTATTGGCAGAATTTCAATCTCAAGATTTTGATTATTCATTTGAAAAACCTGGAGAATATTTTATAAAGCTTGAAGTTAAAGATGCAGAAGAGAGAATTTCTGTATTTTCAAAATCAGTATTAATAATTGCAAAAAATCCGATTCCAAAATTTACGGTAAAAAATACAGAAAAAGAAAATCCTGCACAAAGATTTTTTGATGCGAAAAAAAGTAGTGATCCTGCAGAAAGTGTTTTGAAATATTCTTGGGATTTTGATGGAGATGGTGTATATGAAAAAACAAATTTAGAAACTTCTAAAATTGAATATATATTTCCAAAAGCAAAAGAATATACGGTCGTTTTAAAAGTAGAAAATCAATTTGGAAAATCTGAAGTTTTAAAGAAAAAAATAGAAATTTTATCAACATTATCTGCAAAAATAGAAACAAAAGGAGTTGTATATCCTATGAATACAAAAGTTGAATTTAATATTGTTTCAAATGATGGGGTCGTTTTTGAATGGGATTTTGGAGATGGGTCAAAAGAAATTCTTACATCAGAATCTTTTGCTACTCATAAATATACAGAGTCTGGAAGATATATTATTTCTGTTCTAGTGAGAGATGCAGAGGAAAATAAAATTACAGCTAAAAAAAGTGTATTTATTGGTGTTGTAGAAAGTCCAACTTCTGCTATCTCTATTTTTGTTGATGGGAAATTAACAGAAGTAGAAGAAGACTTATGTGGAAGTGGAAAACATGGAATAGAAATGTATCGTTCACAAAAAATAGAATTTTCTGCAGAAAATTCTGTAAATAAAGATGGAAAAACTTCATCATTGGATTATTTATGGAAATTTCCAGATAATACAAAAGAGTCTGATAAAAAGATATTTTGGAAATTTCAAAAAGTTTCAAAATATGGGAAATGTGAAAAAATTTCATTAGAAGTTGTAGATCAGCGTTCAAATAAAAAATCAAATGAAGAATCAATATATGTATTTGTAAAAAATACTAAGCCTGAAATTTTAAATTTTTCATTAAAAAATCCTAAAACTAAAATATCACCATTGTCTGTTGGATTATCTATGAAAGCAAAAGATTTTGATGGGAAAATAATGAAATATTCATGGTGGGCAGAGCGAAGTGGGGATGGAAATCATAAAAAGATTGGATTTCATAATACTCAGGCTTCATATACAACTCTTACTATTCCATCATATGGAGAAGAAGGGGAAGAGCATGAATATTCTTTTTATGGAAGTGTTATTGATAGTAATGATACAGAGGTTTTTACAAAAGATGAATTTGGTAAAATTCCTCCAGTTTTTGTTATAACAGATAAAAATAGACAGCCAAAATTAGAAATTATTTCTAGTTCTAAAACAATATTATTGGGTGATACCGTAACTTTTACAGTTTTGGTTAAAACTCCAGAGGGGCTTGATATTTCTCATTTGCCTGAATATTCTTGGGATTTTAATAATGATAATATTTTTGATAAAACTACATCTACTAATAAAGTAGTTCATAAATATAATACATTTGGAAAAAAAGAAATTAGAGTAAAAGTGTTATATCAAGGATTGGTAACAAGTGATATAATAAAAATAGAGGTAGAAAAAGTATCAAAACTTCCGTTGGCTATATTCAAAGTTCAAAAATCAGGGATACTTCCTGAAGAAATATATTTTAATGCTGAGTCTTCGATTTATGATAAAACTATATCTGGAAATGCCATAGAGTATATTTGGGATATTGATACAAATTATGATTCGGATGGAGATGGAAAAAGTGATAATGATGTAGATTATAAAACAGGGGCGTTTACTCATACCTATCCACATGGGAAATTAGATGCAGAAATTTTATTAAAAGTAAAAGATGCAGAAAATTCTGAAGATATCCTTCGAAGAAAAATTAATTTTAATAAATTATCTGGAATTATTAGTCATGATTCAGAAGATTCTAAAAAATTTCAAGCACTTCTTTCTGAAAAATCATCAGAAAAAATAAAGGATGTTCAAGAAAATTTAGATGCTATTTTAAAAGAAAAAAGAGAAATTTCACAAAAAGAAGTAAATAATATTTCAAATTTAGTAACAGCTTTAGATGTAGAAATACAAGATACAGACTATTTACATGAAGATGTGGTAGAAATGAAAGCATTGCTATCTGATTTAAAAGAAACTCCAGAAGATAAAGTTGTTTTATTAGAATTAAAAGAATTAATATCTAAAACAATAAAATCTTCCAATAATTACAATTTATCTAAATGGAAACCTGTAAATATGTTGGATGATAATATTAATAGTAGTTTGATTATAGAAGCAAATGCACCGTCTTCTCAGTTAAATTTATACGGAGGTGAAGCTTTTCTAAAAGATGGAGAAACTATTGAAATTTTTGCATTTATTCAAAATGTTGATGGAAGTTTATATTCGGGAGATTTAAATGTTAAGATATTGGAAGGAGCAGGGGAATTATCTTCTAAGTCTATAAAAAGTATTGATGGGCGTGCGATTTTTACATTTACTCCTAGTGAGATGGGAGTTGCAAAATTAGAAGTTGAGGCTGTAGATACTTTATCTGGAAGTTTGACAGAAACATTACAATTTATTATTCAAGAATAGCATGAAAAATATAAATAACATAAAAAATATTAGAAATTTATATAAATATATATTATTAAAACTCAGTTTTTTTCTTATACTACTTAGTTTTATAAATATTTCAAATATTGCGAGTGCATCTAGTTATGTATATGCAAAAACAGGAGAAGAGCTTGTTTTAAATATAAAAAATAAAAATTCTTCATCTGATATATCTTGGATTATTTCACAAGAAGGGAATATTCTAGATACAGTAAAAAGTAAAAATTTTAAATATACATTTAAAAAAGATGGAATTTATACTATCAAAGTAAATGAAACTCGAAACAATGGAGATATTAATAGTTCATTAATAGAGGTTAATGTTTCTGCAAAATTGCCATCATTTGCACCTCTTGAGGCAAAATTAACAGCAATTCCTGAAATTAAAGATGGAGTTATTACTCTTTCTGGTGAAAAAGAAGAAGTTGTTTTTTCTTTTTCAGAATCGACTGGAAATATAAAAAATTATGCACTTGAATCAGATATTTTTGTAGATAGTAATGGTGATGAAATTCCAGATAATGATATTGATAATAAAAACGATGCATCGTTTTTATCTGGAGCATATTTTAAGCGAACATATTTAAATACAGGAATTCCGTCTCGTGCTATTTTAACGCTTACCGATGATAATGGAAATAAAAAACAAACATCTGTAACTATTCTTTTTGATGAAGAAAGTAATGATTTAGTTATTAAGCCTTTAAATGTAAAAGTTACGACTCTTCCTAAGATAAATAAATCTAATGTTATAAATTTATCTCGAAATAAAAATTCAGTATTTGTGTTTTTGGGAAAATCTACAGGAAAAATTAAGCAATATAAAATTGATGAAAATTTAGCAGTTGATAGTGATGGAGATGGTGATCCTAAAAATGATTTTGATAATAAAGATACTGAATCTGCAACTAATGGAATTTCTTATCCTGTTACTGTGGATAAAAATTTATCTACTCAAGAATTTTCTGTAACAGTTGTAGGAGAATACGAAGAAAAAACTAAAATATATACAGTTAAAAATAATTCATCTTATAAAAATGAAAATACAAGTTTTTTAAAACCATTATTATTTAGTTCTCGAACAAGAATTTTAGAAGGAGAAAGTGTAACATTTAATATTTTTAATTATCCAGAAAACTCAAAAGTTTCTTGGGATTTTAATGGAGATGGAATTTTTGAAATTGAAAATCAAGATGTTTCTAAGGTTGAATATTTATATGCAAATGAAGGGATTTATAATGCATTATTTTCATTGACAGAAGCAGGAAATGAACCAATAGTGCAAAGAAAAACTATTACAGTTTTGAATGAAAGTGAAGGGCAGTTAAAAACAGAGCCTCCGTTCTCTTATTTTTATCCGCAAACAGATGGAAATAAAGCATCTTTTATTTCTTCTCAATCAAAAGCTGATGAAAATTTAGCAAATACAGATTTATCATATTCTTGGGATTTTGGAGATGGATTTAAAGCTCAGGGGCCAAATGTTGAACATATTTATGAAAAAGAGGGAAACTATACGGTTACTCTTACTGTTGAAGATTCAGTTTCAAGAACTGGCGTGTATTCTGATATCGTAATTATTTCTAGTATAACTCAAGATTTTGAAGCAACTCAACATGGAGGTTCTGTGATTAGAGAAGATGAAAATAATGATTCTAAAAAAACAGAAAATTCTGATAATATTGTAAAATCAGATGATGATTCTGTTAAAGATGTTACAAATGAAGTAAATAATAATAATCCTATAAATGATAAAAATTTAGAAAAAGAGGAAGGTTGGGAAAAAATTAATCCTGTAAATAATCAGCAAACTGATATTAGTAAAGATATGAATTCTGATTCTTCTTCTGGATTTTCATGGTGGATTTTATTTATTTGTATTTTATTGCTGTTGCCATTTTTATTTTTATTGAAAAAAAAATTGGAAGATCCTGAGAAAAGTTTTTCAGATATTTTAAAAGACTTAAATCCTAAAAAATCATTAGAAGATCTAAAAGAAAAATCAGAAAATTCA
>CAZDZQ010000051.1:0-10645 GCA_964509985.1 uncultured Candidatus Peribacteria bacterium | reverse complement strand
ATTTCATATGATTATATCATGAATTTTTGTTTGTTTCAAATGATATTTATGTATTTTCTTACATTTTATTAACTGTTTTAATTCCTAAGCAATATAATCCATTTTTCATAATATTTTTAAATATTTGAATGAGTGCGATATTATATTCATAATCTGGATTTGTATTATCTGCAATTTTTGTATGCGCATAAAAAGAGCTAAATTCACTTGCTAAATCATATAAATAATTTGCTAAATGATGAGAACTTAGTGATTCTAATGAAATTTCAAGTATTTCTTCAAATTGTCCAAATTTCTTTTCTAAATTTGTTATATCTGTATTTCTTATTATAATATTATTTATTATTTTGCTTTCAACTTTTTCAACTTTTTCGATTTTTTCCAAAATAGAATTTGCTCTTACATATGAATATAATAAGTATGGACCTGTATTGCCTGAAAAATCTAATGCAACTTTTTCATCATATACAATATCTTTTCCTGCAGAAACTTTTAAAATAGAATACTTAATTGCAGACATTGCAATATTTTTAGAAATTTCAGAATTTTCTTGTTGCTTCATTTTTTTAGAAACATTTTCTTGTGCTTCATCTATCCATTCTTGAGCTCTTATAATTCCACCAGTTCTTGATGACATTTTCCCTGTTTTAAGCTTTAGAATACCATGAGCTCTATGCATTGTTTTTTCTTTCCATTCTGGATTAATCAGCCCCGCAGCTTCTTTTACAATGGTAAAATATTCTTTTTGGTCTCCTCCTGTAATAGTTAATGAATAATCTGGATTATATTTTTCCCATTTTTTATAAAATAATCCAATATCTTTTGCTTCGTATGTTGGCAATCCTTCTGAATTTATAAAAACTCTGGTGTGATATCCAACTTTTTCTCCTTCAAAAACAGTAGCATTTCCAGATTTTACAAAAACTTTTTTTCCATTTTTATCTGTGTTTTCTTTTACAATTCTTGCTCCATCTGTAAAAGTAGAACTTTCTAAAAAATAATGGTCAAATTTTGAACCTAATAATTCATAAATTGTTTCTAAATATTCTAAAGACCAGCCACATCCTAATTTATATATTTTTGTTAATTCTGGATTTGATTCTGGGTTATTTATAATTTCATAAATTTCTTTATTTATTTGTGTAATTTCTGCTTTTGCATTTTGTTTTGTTTCATCTGTATTTTTTGCTGAAAAATGTTGTTCTCCAAAAACATAGCATTTTCCTAGAAATTTTTGTTTTTCATATGGTGTTTTATTGATTGGTAATTCTTCATTTATATTTTGGATTCCCCATAGTGCTTTTGCAATATGCATTCCTACATCTCCTTGAAATGTTACATTTTTAACATCTGCTCCTGCAAATTTTGCTAATCTATAAAAAGATTCTCCAATGACATTTGTCATTACATGTCCAATATGAATTTCTTTAAATAAATTTGGATCTGTATGTTCTGCAATAAAAATTTTATTTTTTAGTCGCTCTGTTTTTCCAATATTTTCTGATTGTTTTAAGAATTTTTGAATATTTTGAGCATAAAAACTTTTGCTTACAAAAAAGTTTAAAAATCCAGGACCTGCAATTTCTATTTTTTCTATTAAATTATTATTTTTAGAATTATCTAAATTATTAATATTATTAACAACCTTAATAATACTTTGAGCAGTTTCTCTTGGATTTTGTTTTGTGATTTTTGACAACTGCATTGCAATAGTAGAAGAAAAATCTCCATTTTTAGCATCGTTTGATGGAGATATTTGAATTTTTGTTATGTCAAAATTAATGTTTAAATTTTGTAATGCTTGAAACAGTAAGTTTTTGATTTGATTTTTCATAATAAAAAAATGTGTAAATATAAAATTATTTCTATATTAGTCTTTATTTATTAATTTATCAAATTTCTATCTTTCATTTCTTTTTGTTCTGCAAAAAATTGTTTTAATCCATATATAGCAGAAAGCACTACAATATATATTACATATGTAATACAGAGTTTTATAAAAATTTCTATATTTAAAAATTTTGTCCAGAGTTGTAAAAATCCTAAGATTCCAACAAAAAGAGTTGGGATCATAAATAGATAAAGCATTTATATTTTGTAAAATAGATTTAAATTTCTCTTTCCATAACTACCACCATTGCTTCTACCGAAAAGAATAAAAAAGATCTTCTTATTTCTTTTTCCATTGTCACCACTCGCCAACCTTCTTTTGCATGCAAATTTAAAAAATCTGAAAACTTAATAGGGTCAACTTTTGAAGAGCCTAGTAATATAGACCCTAATGCACTTTCGCTAAAAATTACAATTTGATACTCAACTTTGTGACTTAAAATACTCATGTTTCTTTGGTAATATAATTTTTTATTTTAAAATAGGGGAATCTTACACTAGGAAGTGAAGATTTGATATATAAAGAGTTTTTATTATTTAGGATTTATCATTTTAGATGCATCAAGTATAATATCTAATTCTTTTGATGTTAATAATCCTTTTTCGAGAGTTACCTCTCTAATACTTTTACCTGTTGCTATTGATTCTTTTGCAATTTCAGTTGCTTTATAATACCCAATGTGTGGATTTAATGCTGTAACCATGCAAAAGCTTTTTTCTAGGTTTTCGGCACATCGTTCTTTGTTTGCGGTAATACCATCAATGCAAAGCTCTCTAAATAATTTTAATGAATTTTTGGCAAGCTCTAATGATTGAATTAAATTGAATGCAAGAACTGACCCCATAACATTTAACTCAAATTGCCCTGTGCTTACTGCTTCTGTAACAGTTGCATCATTTCCTATAATTTGAAAATAAACTTGATTGATAAGTTCTGGCATTACTGGATTTATTTTTCCTGGCATTATAGACGAGCCTTTTTGTCGCTCTGGTAAATTTATTTCTCTTAAATTTCCAACTGGACCTGCCGACATCATTCGTAAATCATTTGCAATTTTAGAAAGTCCTGAAAATACTGATTTTACTCTTCCTGAAATATCTGTAAATGTATCAAGATTTTGAGTAGCATCTACTAAATTGTCAGCTGAAACAATTGGTAAATTTGTAATATTTTGTAGTTCTAATACTACTTCATTTATAAAACCTTGAGACGATCCAATTGCAGATCCAATTGCAGTTCCTCCCATATTTGCATTTAATATTCCTTCTTCTAAAAGATTTTCTAATCGAATTGCACCTCTTGAAGCACACGCTCCGTATGCTTTAAATTCTTGTCCTAATGAAATAGGTACTGCATCTTGAAGATGAGTTCTTCCAATTTTTAATACATCTGCAAATTCTATTCCTTTTGCAGAAAAAGACGATTCTAATAATTTTAATTCAGAAATTAATTCTTCCAAAAGTCTATACGATGCAATTTTTATTGCAGTAGGAACTGTATCATTTGTAGATTGTGCAAAATTTACATGCTCTAAATCACTCACATATCCAAATTCTTTTCCTAGTATTTCTGATGCTCTATTGGCTACAACTTCATTTACATTCATATTTATTGAAGTTCCTGCTCCTCCTTGAATTGCAGATGTTACAAATTGATCATCCAATTTTCCTTCTAAAATTTCATCACAAGCTTTTAAAATTCCATCACATATTTCTTCTGAAATATTTTCAAGCTTAGCATTTGCTTTTGCAGCAGCTTGTTTAACTTCTGCTAACGCATATATCACTTTTAAATCTACTGTTAATGAAAAAACTGGAAAATTTTCTAGTGATTTCTCTGTTTCCGATCCATAATATCGCGTCATATTAAAAATAAAAAAAGGTAAATAAAAAACTAAATAATAAAGTAATATTTTTGTTTTATATAATATAGTAAATATATTGAATAGATAATACTCTTTTTATTTTTTAGCGCAAGTTTTTATAATAATATGCTTTGAATATAAGTATTCTATTATGCTATTATCATATTAGAAAATTTATTTACTTTTTTTGTACACTTTTACTATGACAAACATTGCAATAGAACGAGCATTAATATCCGTTTCTGATAAAACAGGAATTGTGGAAATTGGAAAATTTTTAGCTGATAAAGGAGTAGAAATTTTATCCACAGGAGGAACTGCAAAAATTTTAAAAGAAAACGGAATTGGAACAATTGAAGTTTCTGATTATACAGGATTTCCAGAAATGTTAGATGGTAGAGTAAAAACTCTTCATCCTAAAATTCATGGAGGATTGTTATCACTTCGAGACAATGCAGAACACCAAAAAACTGTTGCAAAACATAATATTGGAAATATAGATTTAGTAATTGTAAATTTGTATCCATTTGCTGATGTTTTAGCAAAAGGAGGAACAGAAGCAGAGCTTATTGAAAATATTGATATTGGAGGACCTTCTATGTTGAGAAGTGCTGCGAAAAACTTTCAATCAGTTACAGTAATTACAGACCCTGCAGACTATCAAGTAGCAATTGATGAAATTTCTGAATATGGAAATACATCTATTGAAACACGAAAAAGATTGATGGGAAAAGTATATGCAACAACTGCAAGCTATGATGCATTGATTGCAAGTCAATTTTCTGATTTTTATGCATTAGGAGGCCCAGAAGTTCATTCTCTTCGATATGGGGAAAATCCTCATCAAAATGCTGCATTTTTTAGTTTAAATACAAAAGGAGCAAGTTTACCAAATGCAAAAAAAATTCAAGGAAAAGAACTTTCATACAATAACTTATTGGATGCAGATGCTGCATTAAGAGGCGTTTTAGAATTTTCAGAAGATTCTGCATGTGTAATTGTAAAACATTTGTCTCCATGTGGAACTGCAATTTCTGATAATTTATTTACAGCATATACAAAAGCATTGGCATCAGATTCAACTTCTGCTTTTGGTGGAGTAGTTGCAGTAAATAAAGAAATTTCTGAAGAATTGGCTGAAAAAATGAATGAACATTTTCTTGAAATTGTTATTGCTCCAAAAATTTCTGAAGAAGCAAAAGTTATTTTTGCAAAAAAACCAAATTTAAGAGTTTTAGAAATTGAAGATTTTACATTTCCAAGCTCACAACAAGATGTGCGAACTGTTTTAGGAGGATTTCTTGTTCAAGATATTGACACAAAAGACTTACAAGAAGATGAAATTAAAATTGTTACAAAAAGACAACCATCAGAAGACGAATTAAATAATTTATGGTTTGCATGGAAGGCTGTAAAATCTGTAAAATCAAATGCAATTGTAATTGCAAAAGATGGAGCAACTGTTGGAATTGGTGGAGGATTAACCTCTCGAATTGATTCTAGCGAGCTAGCTGTAAAAAAAGCTGGAGAAAGAGCAATTGATGCAAGTTGTGCTTCTGATGCTTTTTTCCCATTTGCTGACGGTCCAGAAGCTTTAGCAAAAGCTGGTATTACATCTATTATTCAACCAGGAGGGAGCAGAAACGATCAAGATGTTATTGATAAATGTAATGAATTGGGGGTTGCTATGGTCTTTACAGGGACACGAGCTTTTAAGCATTAATCTTTAAAAAAACTACTTAATAAACTTAAAACAACAGCTACTAGCACATCTTCAAGTGGAGTAGCTTGTTGATATAAGAAATTCCAAGCAGTAACAAGAATAATCCATAGTATGAAAATAATATTATTTTTATGTTTTTTTATAAAATTATGTAAATTATTATCTAAATTTCTGTCTAAATTCATGAGTGTAAAAAGTAAATATATATTATATTTATAAGTATATATATAATATAAAAAAAATAAAATAAGAAATATATAAAAAATTATATGAAAAATAGTAGATTTTATGAATTTTTATTTCCAGAGCATAGTGACAATAGAGGTTCTTTAGTACCAATAGAGTTTGATAAAAATTTGCCATTTACACCAAAGCGAGTATATTTTTTACATTCAACTCCAGAAAATATGATAAGAGGTGCACATTCTCATTTTATTGAAGAAGAAATTTTTATGTGTATTTCTGGAAAGTGCACTGCTTTTATTGATTTTGATGGAAATGGAAAAAAAGAAATTGAATTGAATTCTGCAAATAAAGCAATTTTTGTTGGAAAAAATGTTTGGCATGAATTTAAAAATTTTAGCAAAGATGCTATTTTATTATGCCTGTCATCTGTTCATTATTTACCCGGTGAAAGTAATTATGAACTAGATTATGAAAAATTTAAGAAATTATATAAATAAAATTTCTTGAGATAAATAAATTCATAGTAAAAAAGTAGAAAATAATTGAGAGTCTTAAATTAACATATACATTTATTTTGTACTTTTTTGATGTATGTAGATAATTCTATTGGAAGTTTTATTTCAAAAATTTCTTGCATTGCCATTAAATCTCCAGTTAATACACAGTCTGCTACTGTAAATGTGGGTCCCATTAAAAAATCTGAATATTCTATTTTTTCTATAATTTCTTCAAAAATTTCAGCAAATAATAATAAGATATCTTTGTTGTTTTGAGTTATTATATTCTTAGGAATAATCATGGATGCAGATTGAAGTAATGACTCTACTGGTCCTATAAAACCAATAGGATGCGGAAAGTCTAATTCTATTTCCCTGAGGGCATTCAGTGAATTATCAAATTTTTCCAATTTATTTTTATATTTACTTGTATATTTTGCGTGTTTATATTGTAAAAAAAGTTTAATTCTATTGCTATCAGAAATTTTTTGAAAATTTGTATTATTTTTTATTGTAGTAGTTGTTTTATGTATTGTCATAATTTTTTTTGAAAATTTATATAAAATATAATTAATGCAAAAGATAATGTAACAGAAAAATATTAAAATTAAAGTGTGAATATTTGTATTTTTTATAAAAAATTGCGAAGATGTAGTTATATGGCAATATTTCAATATTTATTTATAAATTCATTATGATAAAAACTTTTAACTCGAATATATTTATTAAATTTAAATTATCAAAATATTTATTTGTAGTGTTGTTTTGTTTTGTTTCATTTTCTCAATGCACACAGGCTTCATGTGATAATCCCATTTCTTGTGATGATGAAGTTTCTACATTTTCTCCAGATGCGGAACCAAAGCCATTAGAAGATTTTAGAGAAGGGTGTTATGGTATAGATCAAAATGATTTAACACCTATTTTGCAAAAAGAAGATGAAACAAAAATTGGTTTTTTTTATTTAGTAAAAAATCCGAAATATGTTGAAGGTTCAATTTTAAGTAAATATAATATTGTTGTTTGTGCTTCTCGAAAAATTGATAATCCAAAATTTTTATCATCTGATGTGCAATTTCCCCAAACACAAGAATCATTAGATAAAAATGAAAGCTATGATGATTTTTTAAAAAAAGCAATTAGTGTAAATATTAAAAATAGTTTTAATGGAAATTTTTCTGTAAAAGTCACGCCAAATTTTACAATGTTGTTTAAATCTAAAAAAGTTTTATTTAAAGCAGAAGAAGAGCGTTTTGTATTAAGCAATATATCATTTAATTTAAAAAATGATATATCAAATACAATTTCTACGAATAGTATAATTATTGCATTAAAATCGGTGGATGGAATTCCATTACCAACTATAAAACATTTATCAATGTATGAAGAATGTAAGATTTTACCAGGAGATATTGTTTGTGGTTTTTCATCAAAATTAAGAGCACCTATTGATAAAAAATTATCACATCAGTTTTTGGCAAAATCAAATAGAGTAGGGGAAAGTGGGAAAGTTATTTTTACCATATCAGGATTTTCAAAATCAGAAAATTTAAATGCAAAAGCTCCACCTGTTGATACATTGGATAGTGGTTGTACTGATGGAAATTCTCCAGATTATTATTTAAATTTTGATTCAGAAAAATATATTTTATCTCAAAAAGAAGATGTCGATATGCCTTCAGGAGTATCGTGTACAGTGTTGGTAACTGCTACAGATGTTCCATCTTCTTCTATTTTGGCAGAAAGAGAAGAAAATATTATAATAAATGGTGTTTATTTGGCAGAAAATACTGAAAATACAACATCATCTCTTTCTTTTAAAACTACTATAGAGTCGTATACTCCGTCTGTTGCAACAGTTGCAATTCCTAAAAAAACACCTGTTTCTTCGGGTTCTTCTGGGTCATATGGAGGTGGAAGTCATCAGGATACAATTGATAAATTGCGAGGAGGGATAGGGTATAGAACTATAGGTGATGAATCTGACGCAACAGCCACAGAAACTATATTGAAGTGTCCAGAAGAAAAATATATAAGATATGCAAATCAGAGAGGGTTTGGGGTATCGTTAGCCTTATTTAAAGATACAAATCCAGAGCATAGAGCGTATAATGCATTGATAGATTTAGCAGAGCAACATATTGTGAATGGTGATAATTCTAATGGATATGCTCGTCTTGATTCTGTTGTATCTCGTGCAGAATTTGTAAAAATAATGACTATTGCTCGTGAAGATACATTGCTTTTAGGAGATTGTTTAAAATTGTCAAATTTTGATGATGTAAATTTTGATGATTGGTTTACTCCTTTTGTTCAAAATTTAGAAGTAAAGTCTATAGTAAGAGGGTATGATGGAAATATTTATAAACCCGCTCAAGCTATAAATTTAGTAGAAGCGTATAAGGTTATGGCTTTGTCTTTTGGTTATATAACTTTGGAAACAGCAGAAAAACTTGCACATGATAATAATTTAGAATGGTATATTCCATATGTTGACATATTAGAAAAATCAGGAGTAATTCCATATTGGTTATTGAATATGGATAAAGATTCTGCAGTTACAAGAGGAGATATTTTTATGATTTTGTCTAATATTTTATTACAATCGGATTGGATGGAAAATATAGATTGGTAAATTGGTAATAAAAAAATAATATATTTTATATAATAATTTGAAAATAAGAAAATTTATATATTTTGGAATAGTGTTTATGCTCGTACTGATGCAATCTGTACTTGCAGACGTTTTAGATTATTCAGGTTCATTGCGTTTAAAATATGAATATCAGCATGTTGTAATAAACGATGTAAGTATTTTTCTTGCAGAAGATATAAATAATCCAGAAAGTAATATGGATAAAAATATAGAATTTTGTTTTGCAGAAGATATAACAGAAAATATTATAAAAAAGAAAAAAGAAGAATTTAAATTTAATATTTTAAATAAAAATTTAAATTCTAGTATAGTAAATAAAAAAAATATAAAAAAATATATAAGTAGAGAAAAAATAAAAAATTATTTGGAAAAAAAAATTGTTCCATTGATAAATCAAGAACAAAAAAATGTTATTATTTCTCGAGATGAAAAGTCTAACAAAATCATATTTGATGGATATGGACAACAAAAAATCTCTGTTAATATTAAAGAAACTATTGATTTAATTATATTTGCAATTGAGAATAATATTTCTTATGTGAATATTGATGTTACAAAAATAGAACCAATACTTACAGTAAAAGATGACGAATTAAAAAAAATAGGAATAACTGAGCTTGTTTCTGTTGGGCGTTCAGATTTTTCAAACTCTAGTTGGAAGCGAATTAAAAATGTAACAAATGGGGCGAGTAAATTTAATGGATATATTATTCCAGATAATTATATTTTTTCATTTAATGAGCAATTAGGTGAAATAAATGCTTCAACAGGTTTTGTTCCGGAATTAGTGATTTTAGGTGATAAAGTTATTCCTGAATATGGAGGAGGTTTGTGTCAGGTTTCTAGTACTGCATATAGAGGATCAATGCTTGCAGGGGTAGAAATTGTAGAGCGTCATAATCATTCTTATGCAGTAAGTTATTATGCACCGCATGGAAGTGATGCAACTATTTATTCTCCTACAAAAGATTTTAAATTTAAAAATACATCTGGTCATGCATTACTTATGCAAACTCGAAGAGGTGGGCATAATAATAATGAATTATTTTATTATTATTATGGAACAAAGCCTAAAAATAGAGATGTTTATATTTTAGGTCCATTTAAATCAAATTTTAGAGGTGCTTTAGCTTCAAAAGTAACATATGATTCATCTCTTCCTGAAGGCACTCATAAAGTGGTTTCTCATAGTGTTTCAGGTTTTACTTCGCGATTTTATAGAATTGTAAAAGAAGATAAAAAAGACTTATATAATGATATTTTTAAGTCTATATATCAAGCACGTGGATATTGGGAAATTCGTGGTGGAGAAGATCCTTCAAAAAAAATAGAAGAAACAGAAGAAATAGAAGAAATAGAAAAAAATGAGATATCTTGAAAATAAAAATAATAACTAAAAATATTTACATACTGTTATCCATATAAGATTTTACTACGTTAAACTTAGTATTTTCTTAAGTATTTAATTGAGTAAATAATTTTTGAGCTTCTTTCATTGCAACAATATTTCTTGAATAATTCATTCGTACAGGACCTAAAATTCCAAAATATTCTCCATTTTTTGTTTTTGAAACAATTAATGAACAAGAGTCAATCCCTGCTAAAATATTTTCATTACCAATAAATAATTCTATATCATAAATTTCACATAAATGAGCATTTGTATGAGAATAATCTGAATTTTTTGATATTTCACTTGTTAATTTTTTTGTTTTTTTTATATTAAGAGAAGAAAGAAATTTGTGTAAATCTTCTTCTAGAACTTTAAATACTCCACTCATATTTTGTACTCCTGATGCAAATTCACTTTGCATTATCATTTGAGATA
>CAZDZQ010000050.1:0-3930 GCA_964509985.1 uncultured Candidatus Peribacteria bacterium | reverse complement strand
AGTTACACAATGTAAATATTCCACAACAGAACTTGCAGTATGGTTTCGGTTTTCAGTTTTATCTGCTTTAAACCGACCATACTCTTTTGTAAAAACTGAATATTTTCCAAATTTTTCAAAAATTTCTTGAATAGATTTATCAGACATTAATCCTTCATTGTTATACGAAAGAAATATATATTTTATATTATTGTAGGAAATATTTTTTTTTACATTTTCTAAAATATTCTCAAGAGCAGAATGTACTGTTTTTTTTGAACAAAATTCAGATTTTTGTTCGGTATAATTTCTTAATCCTGTTTTTCCTCGTAGTTCTGGATAATCATATTTTGAAATAGTTTCTAATACATGATAATTGGGGGCGTATTGTCGTTGGTTGTATGGAGGGTCTAAGTATAAAATATTATTTTTAGTAGAAATTTGAAATGTAGAATCTCCTAAAAGTTTTTCTATACTTGTATTGTATACAGATGTTTTTATATTTGAAGAAGTAGATGTTTCAAGAAGTTCTAATTCTATATGCTTAAGTGCAGATTTTTTAAATTTTTTTAAATATGCTCCGTATACAGATGCAGTATTTGCAACTTTGTCTATAGCTTCTAGCAAACACCATAATAAATAAAAAAATTCTGATTCTGAAATTTTTTCAGAATTTTTCAAATTATTCAACTCTATTCTGATGGCATCACATTTTTTTCCATTTTTATCTGTAAAATACATTCTATTTTTTTCTCCAGATCCTGTTGGGCAATAGTTATTATATACAAAAAAATCTGATAATTTTGATATTTCAGAATTATCAGGAATTTTTATATTGTTTAAATTATTTAGAATATTTTGTAGTTTAGTTTTGTTTTTTTCTGTGAGATTAAATAATTTTCCTTTGTTTACAACAAAACTATAATATTGAATATCGTTTGCAATTACAGGATATTTTAAATTTTTAAAATAAAATCCAACGCTACCTGTTCCTGCAAATCCATCAATAAAAGTAGGTTTGTGTTTTAGTGAATTTGAAGCTGTTATTTTTTCTATATTTTCATGAAGAAATGTAAGAAGTGAGTGTTTAGATCCAATATAATTCATGAAAATATGTAAAAAAATTTAAATAAAAAAAATTATTTATTTCCAACGCTTACTTTTGCATGTCGCACTACTTTGTTTTTAAATAAAATTCCTTTTTCAAAAACTTGAGCAAGAGTGTCTTTTTCTGTATTTGGGTCCATCATCATTGAGTCATGAAGGTTCGCATCAAATTTTTCTGAAGTTTCTCCAAAAAATTCAACACCTTGATCCGCTAAGTTTTTATTTAAATTTTCTTCAATAGCTTGTAAAGATTTAATAAATTCATTGTCTTGTAATTCTTCTGGAATATGTGCAAATGCTCTATTTAAATCATCTATTGTTTTTGTAATTGGCAGAAGTAGGTCTTTTGCTCCGTCAAATCGAGCAGATACTCTGTCTTCTATTGCTCGTCGTTTCATATTTTGAATATCCGCAGTTGTTCGTAATAGTTTATCGTTTAATTCAGTATTTTCTTTTTCTAATTTTTCAATTTGTAACTCTTGTTCAGATTTTTGTTCTATATTTTTTTTGTCTGTTTCTTCTGTTATATTTTCAGATTTTTCTAAAATTTCTTCGTCTTGAATTTTGTTAGTCATATATATTTAAAATAAATTTATTTAAAATATATAGTATATGCTTTTATTTTTCAAGTTTTTTCAGTAATATATTTTTACTATTTTCTATTTAAAGTATAAAAAAATGAATAAAGTTTTGTTAAGTGTATTGGGGGTTAGTTTTTTGTCTAGTTCGGCACTAGCATTTACAGATGACGTAAAACAGCATGTTTCAAATTTAGAAGAAAACACTGTTATTTTTTCTGATGTAGAGAAGCATTTTAAATTTAATGGGTATAAAAAAATAAGAAGAGGGGAGTTTTTGCATTGGTTATTGAAAAATAAAAATATTGATATTGATAAATATAAAACTGATTATATTTCAGATATTTTTATTGATGTTGTAAATAATAATAAAAAAAATACTAAAAAAACTTTAGAAATTTCGGCAGGGTATACGCTTGGAGTTTTAAATCAGTTTGAAAAAGACGGAAAATTTTTACAAAATAAAAAACTTACACGAATTGAGGCAATGCGAATGTTGGTTGCTTTAGAAAATATTTCATTGGTGCAAGATTATGGAAGTGAAATGAGTTTATTTTGGGGAGATTTACCAAAGTCAGAAAAAGATAAAAATTTAATGCTTGTGGCTATTCAAAAAGGTTTTTTGCAAAATAAAGCTGGTTTAACATCAAAAATTTCTGAAATTAAACCATATGATTATTTAACAAAAGATGACGCAGCATGGATGTTGTATATTTTAAATAATCAGTATAAATCAGAAAATACTATAAATACTATTTCTGGGAATAGTGATGAGGAAAGTCTGAAAAACTTACAAAAAGTGAGAACATTGTTGGATTCTCAATATTTACGACAAAATGATTTAGATGAAACAGATCTGGAAGATGCTGCAATTCAAGGAATGGTGGAATCGTTAAACGATCCATATTCTGTGTATCTTCCACCAGAAGAGTCTGAGGCATTTACAAGTTATATAAATCAAGAGCCAAAAACTGAAAAAGAATATGCTGGATTGGGTGTTGCAATTCAGTCGGCAACAAATGGAGGGCTTGTTATTACAGAAATTTTTGATGGAAGTCCTGCTCAAATTTCAAAAATGCAAGTAGGGGATGTTATTGTTGGAGTTGATGGTGTAAGTATGAAAGATTCATCAGTTTCTGATATTGTTGAAAAAATAAAAGGAGAGGTTGGAACTTCATCTATTTTAATGATTGAAAGAAATTCTAAAGTTTTAAATATTAATTTTATACGAAAAAAAATATTTGTAGAAAATTTATCAACAGTAAATTATGAAATTAAAGATCATATTTTATGGATAAAAGTGAGATCTTTTAAATCGTTTACATCTCGAGATTTTAAAAAAATATTAGATGAAAATATTATAGAAAATTCTGGAATTAAGGGGGTTATTGTTGACTTAAGATTTAACCCAGGAGGGTTGATGAACGTAGCTCAAGAGATGTTGGGAGAGGTACTTGCTAAAGATTCAATAGCTGTTAGACTCTATAACTCTGCAGGTTCTGAAGATATTTATTATGTGGATGGCTCGGCAAATTATACAGAAATACCATTGGTAGTATTTCAAAATGAATATAGTGCAAGTGCATCGGAAATTTTTTCTGCAGCAATTAAAGATTATGAACGAGGAGATATTATTGGAACGACTTCATTTGGAAAAGGAATTGCTCAACAATTATTTACTCTTCCAAGAGGATCTTTAAAAGTAACAACTTCTGAATTTAGGTCTCCTTTTCAAAATATTATTCATAAAATTGGAGTAAAGCCGGATCATGAAATGAAAAATCAAAGTGATGAAAGTTATTTTTATGAAGCAAAATTAAGATTAAGATAAATATTAATCTTAATCTTAATCTTACTAAAAAAATAATAAATATAAATAAATATAAAAAGCACAAAATATTAAAAAATACTTTGTGCTTTTTGCTTATAAAAATATAGAGATGAGAAATAACAAGTTATATATTTATGTTTTTCTTGCGGTATATTTTTATGTAATGAGATCATGAGCTCTCATCTTCACTGTTTTTCGGAATTTTTTTCGTTGTTCCACAACGGATTTTGTATATATTTGTGTTTGAATTTACTTTCTAGAAAGGAAATTAAGAACTGTTGAAAATCTAAGTTTGGTTTAACAAATAAAAGAAATGACGCTTTTGTTTGCCAAGTCAAAAAGTGAAGAAAGATAAATCCTTGCTTATACCCGAATACAAGAAAAAGTTTTTGTTTGATATAAATGGTCAGGAAGAAAGGATTTATCTTTTCTCAC
>CAZDZQ010000049.1:0-33675 GCA_964509985.1 uncultured Candidatus Peribacteria bacterium | reverse complement strand
AGCTTTTTAATCTTTTTACTTTTGACATAAATAAACCTTTTTTTTAGGTATTTTATTGTGTTATAACTATTTTAAGTTTTTACTTTTGACATAAGATAATTATGCCCAAAAAGGAATATACTTTTGATATTTTCGAGAATTATTATCAGGATCAAATTTTTTAATAAGTTTTTTTTCTAAGCATTTTTTTATCAAATTAGAAATACTTGTATATTTTTCTTTTGATACATTAAACCGCTCTCTAATAGTTTGATTTGTAGCAAGTCTATAATTATTTTCTTTTTGCCCAATATACTCTAAACATACATGTAAATAGCATGCTTCAACTTTTTCTTTTTCTGTATACGAATCAAAAGGTTTATTCGCAAATAATATTGCAATAAATCCATTTGGTTTATTTTCAAAATGTGGAGCAGGTAAAGTCATTTTTTCTATTTCCTGAACAGCTCTATCAATTCCACTTCCTTGTTTTTCACAAAATTTTAATCGTCGCATTATATCAACAAGTTTTGCATTTCGTGTTTTTGGTACTGCATCCATTATTCGGTTTACTTCAACAAGACAAGTTCCAATGTTTACGAATTCAATTCTGTTTGGATAAATTTCTATAGTTGGATTACTTGACTCTAAAAAATCTTGATGAATAAGCATATTTGCCAATAATTCACGAATACTTGTAATCGAAAATTTATGAGTATGTTTTCTTGTAGGACCATCTACAATTTGATTTTCTGGAATTTGAGATACTATATAATTTAAAATTTCATTAAAAGCACATGCATATCCTTTGTTATTGTAAATATCGTGCGTATACCCATCTATTTTTGAATTTTTTATAAATGTTGTTACTCTAATTTGAAGTTTCTTGTTTTGATTCCGTAATAAATCCTTCATCTGTAAAATCTTGAATAATATTTTTTGAATGTGATGGAATTGGTTTTTGTTGCTGTAAATAATACGTATCGTAATGCAACTTTTCTAAAATATGATTTGATGAAATCTCGCTTATTATGGACCTATTCCAAAAGTCACTATTTCTAATTGAATACATCATTTTTAATTGAATTTCTTGAGAGCAAGAAGTTAATGGTTTAATGTTTTTTCCTACTCGAAAATAAGAAACTTTTTTAAAAGTTGAAACTTGTCCTAAAGATTTTCTGATTTCAATAATCAAAAAATTTTTATTATCTTTTTTAAATGGAATAATTTCAAAATCTGCACCAATTAATTTTGATCGTAAATATATTTCTAAATCTTGATTTCCTTTTTTTAAATTAAATGGATCAAAACTTACACCAACTTCTTTTATAGTTTCATCTTCAATTCCACAAACAATATATCCATATTCTCTTTTATGATACGTACAACTATTTGCAATACCTGAAATATTTTCTCCAAAAATAGAAAACATATTTTCTTCATTTTTAAAGTTAGTTTTAAATTCTAACCAAAATAATTCTGAATTATTACATTCTTTTGAATGGCTTAGAATTTCTGTAAGTTTTTCGATTTCTTGAGTAAACATATTTTTTTATTACATATTTTTTCTTATATTTAGAATACCATCAAATTCTGAAACTTTACAGAGCGTATAAAATTCAATAATTTCTTTGAATGCAGAGGTTCGAAATTCATCAAATACGGGGAGCCATTATTTACAAGCAGAAAGTCTTTCGATTATATCGAAAGGCTTTTTTAGTTTGTACTGCACCTTCCCACGATTTAAAGAGGGGTTCAAAAGTATAAAATTTCTTCTGAATACATTTATTGCAAGAACTTAATAATAAATTCTTCTTTTCTGATTCCACTTATTTTACTTTCTTAACTATCCTGTATTTTACAGAACATCTTCTCAATATAAGTTTGATATTCTTGAAATAAAACATTTTTATCTTCCAATTCATCTTTCAAATTATCATTATTTTTATCCCATTTATTCTTATATTTAGAGAATTCTGTATTAGAAATAATAAATGAATTTAGAATTATATTTTTATCATTTAATTTTTTCTCTTTCTTTTTAATGGTTTGATAAAAATTTATCTTTGAATCAGTTTTTGGATTCAATAATAATATTCCTTTTGGGTCAATAAAAGTTATATACTGTTTATCACCTTTTAATATCCATAAAATAAAATCTGGATAAAATCCTCCTTCTTCAAAAAATCCTACTCCAGATTTACTTTTATTTCTAAGTAAAAATATTTCTGTATTTTTCAAAAAATCGTCTGATTGATTATTTGCTAAGTATTTTTCTAAATCTTGTACAAATTTCATTTCACCATCATTTAATTCAATAGGTGTTATTTTTATATTTTTTTGTTTTCCGTCTTTAAATAATAATGGATTATATAGATGAGATTGAGAATAAAATGATTTAAAGCAACCAAGATCAAGCACTTCTCCTAACTCCCCTTTTTCCAAACTTTTTTTCAATCATTTAACCCTTTCTATTAAATCATTATTCTCTTCTTTTCGCTCTATCGAAACATTATATTCATCAATAAAATTAGCATCTTTTTCTGATATTTCTCTATATTCCATAAAATCTTTCTCCCAGAAATTTTTATTGTATTGATAAAAACTATATAAATATTTTTTTAAAAGAGATATAAAAACTGATTGAATTTTTTCAAAATCTTTAAAATTTGAAATAATGAAAAAAGTTTTTGGAGCTTCTATACGATACCATTCTTGAGAGTTTACAAAATTATTTAATCTATTTTTGTCAATTGATATGTTTGTATATTTTTTTTGTTTTTTGTACTTCAATAATTCAAAAAATATTTCATCAAAATTTAAATATTGTAAGTTTTTTTCTTCAAATTTATATTCATTTGGTGATAATAGATAGTCATTTTCTATCTTTATACCAATAGATTGAGCTTTTGTATATAAATTAATAAAAACTTTTTTTATAATTACTTGATTTGTTTCTAGTGTAAATTCCAGTTTTTCAGTTTTTTTATAATTTTTGCCTTTTTGTAATTGTAAAACTTTCAATTTTTTATTTTTCAATTTTTCATCTTTTAAAACAGGAAGCGTGATTCGAAATAATTCTTCTGTGGGGACACCTTCTGTCTCTAAATAAATTTAAAATTGATCCATATAATTTGCTTTTAAACCAAAAACATTTAATTGTTCTACAAATTTAAGATGATTGTCTAGTGTTTTTCCATAAAAATCACTTCTTTTTAAACTCATATTTTTTCCTTTCAAACGCACTCCACGACCAAAGAGTTGAATAATCTGCGACCCCTCCCTTTTTCCCATATTTAAAAGCCCCATTGTTGTAACTCTCCAACTACTCCAACCTTCTGTAAATTTCTTTGACCCTATTAGTATATTTATATCAGAATTTTTTTCGTTTATTTTTGCAAATAAATTATCATTAAAGCTACTTTTAAAAGTTTTGAACTTTAAACTCTCACAGAGTTTTAAAAACTTTGCAATATCACCAATATTTATAACTCCAAAATATTTATTTTCTCCAATTCTTAATCCTATCTCACCATTTTCTTTACTTATTTCGTCTATATGCAAATTTCCTGATTGTCCGTGAAAAATTGCTTGTAATAAATTTTTATATAAATCAGCTTCATTTTCTTTATTTTTAGATAAATATGTAAATTTACCATCAAATATCTCTCTTCCATTTTCCGATACAATTCCAGTTGAAGAATTAACAATATTTTCTATTACTTCAACACTTTCATTATTTTTATTTTGAATAAATCTATCAAAAAACTGTAAAATTTTTGTTATATCTGATCCTTCTTCTTTTGATAATGATTTATTAACTTTACCTCCAACAAAAATCATCAAAGGATTTTCTATGTTGTATTCCTTCATTTTTTCAGGATTTTCTGTAAAGATTTTTTTTTGTTGATAAAAACTAAGAAGTGAACCCACTAAATAACCAAACTCCATCTTCTCATCAAAGTTTTCTTTGATATTTAAGATAGAATAATCTTTTCCAAATCCGTCATTTTTAAAAAATTTATAACTATAATCAAATAATATTGCTTTAGAATATTCTTGAGTTAGTTCATTTTTTATATCTTTTGTAGAAGCACCGATAGATTGCCCAAAGGTTGCACTATATTCAAAACAAAATCCTTTTTGACTTAATATATCTCTATTTTTTTTCCACTCTGTTCCTGCACTCCCACGATGTCCTTCATCTATCAAAACAAGATTACCTTCTTCAAAATCTTCTACTGCAAATGTTATTTCTCCTTTTTCTTCTTTAATTTTTGTTATTTCCAAAATTTCTACCGGGTTATCTGCAAATAAAGTATTATTATTCGAATCTGTAAAAATTTGTGCCTCAATTCCATTTTCCTCAAATTCTTTTAAATGTTGGCGACTTAACCCCGCATTAGTAGTAATTAATATTTTTTGATTTATTTTTTGAGTATTATATTTCTTAAATTGCATTATGTTCAAATGCATCAGTAATGTTTTTCCACTTCCTGTAGCATTCCAAAATGCAATTTTATTTAGATTATTTTCTTCAAATTTTTCTATCTCAATATCCAAATTTCTTTTAAGTATTTTTTGGTTCTGTTCTTTTATTTTTTCATTCTGTTCTTTTATTTTTTCATTATATTTTTCTAGAAAAATATTTAAATCTTCACAAAAAACTTTTTTATCTGAAAAATATTTATCTAAGTAAATTTCTACAAATAAAAGAGTAAGATACTGAAAATATTTCCATTTAATATTTTTCTTAAACTTTTTGGTATGCAAAACGATATTTTCATCATACTGCAATAATTCTTCTTTTGTTATTTTTGCATCTTTTTTTAGGTGTACAGATAACAAGGTATTAAATTTTGAAACCCCTTCTTCATCTATACTTTCATTTTCGGTATCATCTTTTATATATTTAGATAATTCTTCTAAACTCTCCACTCCAAAAAGTGAAAACATATATTGATTTAGTACTAGTTGTTGATTGAAATTCATAAATTTTTAATTTCTAGGGATAATACATTTAAATTCTTCTTTTTCTTTATCATTAATAAATTCTACATTAGGGTTTATTTCTAATACTCGTTTTATTCCTGACCCTCTACCTGTATATGTTAATACTTTATTGCATATTCTATCTAATGTTTGATTTCTTCTTATAGCATTACCAAGTTTAATTTTTTCTATTGTTAATGAATTAAAAAGTTTTCCTGGGCTAATAATTTCTACTCTATCGTGAAACATAAAAATTTCAATAGGTGAATTTATATAATAATCTCGGTGAATTAAGGCATTTGTAACTAATTCGCCAATAACTTCATGAGAAATTTCAGGTACTCCATTTGAATTGAAATTTTTCTCAACTTGTCTATTTCTTACATTACTTTTTATAAAATCTGTTCCATTATTATATAGTGTTTCAAAATCTCCATCGATTCTTATTTCTGATATATATTTATTTACAGAAATATCATCTCCATCAAAATAACAACAATCAATATAAAATGATTTATTAAACTTTTGAGGATCTATTCCAAAAATTAAATTACCAGAAAGAGTTAAATGATCTCCATTCATAATGTCAAAATTTTGCAATAATGTTTTAATATTTAATTCTTTTTTTTTAAATTTTTTATATAATTTCTCATCATAACTTTCTAAGAACTTATCAAAAAGTTGTTGATTTAAATCCGTAATATCAGTTCCCCTTACTGGTTCTTCATCTGCAAATAAATTTTTTGATTCTTGAAAAAGTCTTCGTAATTGTTCTTGTGGAACTTTCTTTTTATCTGGTCCTGATTTTATATAATAATCACCTTTATTTGTTGAGTATGGTTTATTTTCTCCTTTTGAAATAAAAACTACAGAAATTATTTTTTCTTCAATTTTTATATTTTGTGTTTGAGTAATAATTGAAGGACGAATATTGTTTTGTGAAATATTACTAATTTCTTGTCCTAATTTTTCAATTTCAATTTGAGGTAATCCCTTTATCTCTCCATTATCAGCTACTCCCCAAAAAATAATTCCTCCTTCTAAATTTGAAAAAGCCACTAACTCTTTTGATAAATCATTATTACCAATTTTAGATTCTTTAAATTGAGTAAAGCTATCTTCTCCACAAGATATTCTTTCTAATATTTCAGTTTTTGTAAGTGTATTCATCATTTTTTATAAAAATTTTAAGATTTAGTATTCCAAAGATCATAAATGTTTTTTCTTTTTCCAAAAGCTTCTTTTCCTCCTTCCATAACATCAATAATATTTTTTTGTATTTCTTTATCATCAATACTTCCAGTTTTTGTATTTATTTTTTTCTCATCATAATCACAAATCACTATTTGTTCTGCATCACCTAATACTGGAATATTTGCGTTATGAGTAGCAAAAATAAATTGTGTTTCATTTTTTAATTGTAAAATCTCTTTAATAACCTGATTATAAATTGTTTGATTATCTAAGTCATCTTCTGGCTGATCTATGATTATTATATCATTTTGTTTTTGAGTTAAAATAAATATTATTAAAGCAGACACTCTTTGACCTAAGGAATGTTCATTAAGAGGTTTTTTATTATAAAAAATTTCTATTTTATTTTCTGTTTGAAAAGTAAGTGATGATCTTAAATTTTCTAAAAATCGTGTTTTAAAAGCTAATAATTTGTTTCCTCCAAATTCTATATTTTCTAAGTTTTTATATATTTCTATGCAGTCTGGATATTGTAATAATTTTTCATAATCATCCTTACTTAATCCTGTACCTCCAAGAATTGTTTTTAAATAATTTTCTAAACTTTTTTGATTTCCTGTTTTATTTCCTTTGTACTCAATTTTTAATTCTATAAATTTTTGAGATTTATTTATTTTCTCTATTTCTTCTTTAATAATATTAAACTCTTCTAAATAAAAATTTTCTAATTCTTGTAATAAATTATTTAAGTTTTTATTGCCTTCTTTTTGTTTTTTATCATCATTTTCTAATTCATTTAAAATCATTTTTTGCAATTTTACTTCTCTTGTGTATCTCATAAAATCATCTGGTCGCAAATTTGGAATATTTATTTTTCGTTGTATTTCTGCAAATTCTTCTTCTTTATTTTTATAAATTTCTAAAAAATTAGTATAAACACTTTTCAATTCTGTTTTTAATAAATTTTCATCAATATTTTTATAATTATCTTCTATTTCTAGAAATAATTTTTTAATTTTATCAACTACTGTAAGGTATTTTTTAAATATTTCTGAATTTTCATTTTCATCTTTTATCTCATATTGTTTTAAATTCTCAAAAAATGGTATTTCTGTATATTTATTTATAAAGTCTTGCAAATCATTTTTAAAGTCTTTTAAATTCTTATTTATTTTTTCTAATTCTGATTTATCATTAGTAAATTCTATTTGAGTTTGTAATTTTTTTTCTAAGTTATGTTTTTTAAATTCTTCAATATTTAAATTTAGTTCATTTATTTTCTTTTCTGTTGATTCTTTTTTATCTGAAATATTTTCATATTTTTTATTTGATTCTATTTGAATACTTATTTCTCGTTGTTTTTGTTCTATTTTTTCTTTTATTTTTTTTGTCTTATCGCCAATAAATTTTTGTATCAAATCATTTTCAAAATTTCCTGTGTAATTTGATAAATCTTTTTGCCCAAAATAAATAGGATTTTTTAAGATAGAAGTTATATTTATATTTTGATTTTCACCATCTTTATAAATATTTGTACTGTGATTAAGTGTTTTTTCTATAATAAATTCTTGATTATTTTTATTAATAGCAATTATTTTTACTTTTCCTCCACTTCCAAGAATTTCTTCTACCAATTTTCTTTTATATTCTTGATCTGCAGAATTTTGACTAAATGAAATATCTAACGCATAACGAATAATTTCAATGAGAGAAGATTTTCCACTTCCTCTAATACCAATAAAATTATTCATTCCTGAAGATAAATTTATCGTTTGTCCATCAAGTTTTCCTCCTGTAAATTCTATAGATTTTATATAAGAATTTTTTATTTTTATTTGTTTTTCTATAAAATTAGCATCTTGTTCACAATTAAAAACCCCACTTTCATAATTATAAATTTCATTTTTTGTTCTTATTTTTTGTTCTTGCAAGGCAAATTTAACAGCTTCAAAATTAAAATCTCCAATTTTAATAAAAGATTTTTTTCCTTTTCCAATTTCTTCAATTTTTTTTGGATCAGAACCTTCAATAAAAGCAGGTAAATTTTCTCCTAACCAATTTTTCCAATTTTTAATTGCATCTCTTGTTCGTACTTTTTGAAACCCTAAAATAGAATTTTTAAATAATTCACTTTCTTTAAATCCTTCTATTTTTCCTCCTCCCAATTCTTTAAAAAAACCACTTTTATCTTCACAGTGTGCTAAAATAATAAAATAATCTTTTTCATATTTATTTAATTTTTCTAATGTTGTTTTTAAATCGCAATTACTACTACTATTTTCATTTTCAAAATTATGTTTTCCTGCGAAGCTTTCAGTAATAAATTGTTGAATATAGTTATTTCCATTATCTAACCATTCATCGGGGTTAAAAATAACCAAACAATGAATTCCATTTGCTCCGTCGTTTACTGATAATTCCACACCTGGTAAAATAAAAATTTCTTTTTTTTTTGCTTTTTTTCGTAAATTTTTATATTCCTCTAAATCAAATTTATTATGATTTGTGATACAACCTACAGAAATTTTTTCTTGTTTCAGCTTTTCCACATAAGAATTTAGATAAGAATTTTCTTCTCCATTATATTTAAATTCTTTATCTGCTTTTGTATGCAAATGACAATCAAATCGTAGCCATTGTGATCCGTTTTTAAAAATTTCTTTTTTGTACATATTTTTTCAAATTAAATAGTTTTTTAATTTAGCTATGGAAGTTAGATTTTCGCTTATTTAAGGTGTTTTTCTAAAAAACAGCTATTTTTTTCTCTAGCTAGGGAAGTTAAAATTTTCATTTCCACCAATTATCAATTTTTATATTTTATTGATTGAAGTTAATAGGAAATGTTATTTACAATATTATTAGTTATTGCATCTGGACTGTTTTCCGCTTTTTTTGCTTCAATTTGTAATTTTTCTTTTAAATATTTCATTTTTTCACCCCATTCAACAATTAAGATATCCGACCATTTACGAACATAAATTTTCACTCTTCCATCGTTTATATTCAAAGCTAATCCGTTTTCTTTTTCTCCATGCTGTTTAGCATTTTCAATTAATTCCTGAATTCCTTGATCATAATTTTTTCCAATCAAGTAAAATTCCCAATACTGATTTTCTCCATTACATAAACTTTGCTCCAAAATTCTCTTCCTATAATCATTTATTTGTTTGTATTCCTTATTTTCGGTAAGTTTTTTGGATACTCTTTTTATTTCAACTACAATATTTTTCTGTATTTTTTCTCCTACAAATTCAGTTTTTGTTAAAAATAAATCAACCTCTCCATTTGGTTTTGTTTCTAATTCAGGATCTTCTATTTCTAAAATTTCTTTTGCATATTTTACAAGAACATTTTTCAAAGCTCCTTCTGTTGTGCTAAAAAGTCTAAATTGCTCTCCAAAAAGCCAAAAATTTTTATCCAATATTTTTTGAATATGTTTTACTTCCAAAGTTTCTTTTTCGTGCTCTGAAATTAAAATTTTAAGTTTATCTAAAACATCCAATCTATGATCAATTTCTTTAATTGTTTTAATTACATTTGATAAAGAAGTTCTATGAAGAATACCCAATAAATCTTTTTTTTCATCCTCTGTAAGTTCCTGTAATTGTTCTAATATTGTTTTAATTAAAATATCATCTTGAGTAGAGAGTAATCCTGCAAAAGTAGCACATATAAATTTCTTTTCTGAAGAACTTTTATTTACAAATAATGAAGGTGTTATTGTATAGATAGTTTTCAATAAATCTCCGTAAGAATCTTCATCATAAATTCCAAATTCTGGAAGATTTGGAATTAATTTCTCTTCTTTTAAATCTTCTAATAAAAGATCAGACTGTGTTATCAAGTATGGTTTTCTTAATTGTATCAACTCTTCTTTAATTTTTTGAATAATAAGTTTTTTTATTTTTTTGATTTTCTTGTCTTCAAAATTTAAGGTTTCTTGTTGTGTTTCATCTTCATTTGTATCTTCAATAGAATTGAATAGTATTGATTTTATATATACAGAATGCCAAAAATTATCACTTTTTTTGTTTAATCCAGTATTCCGCTTAAAAATTTCTACACTATTTTCATCAAGAAAATAATACTTTGAAAATTCAGATGGTTTTTCATTCCATAAAACAATTTTTACTTCAAAATTATCATTAATTTCTTTTTGAATTTTTTCAGAAAAAGATTTTTTATTTAGAATCTTAGAATTCTTTATATTTTTAGTTATATCTACTTTTTTATCATTAATTAAAATTTCATAATCTTCATTTTCTAATAAAAACCAACCAAATTCTAATAACAATTCTTTATGCAAATTTTCCGAAGAAGATAAACTTTCTGAAAACTTCTTATTTATTTTAAAAAATTTTATCTCTATCCCCTGATTACTAAAGCTTTCATCCTCTTTTTGAATATCCGTATTGTGTTGTAATGTCAGCTTTTTTCCTTTACTCAAAATCTCAATTTTTTCAGCTATCCAAATAAAAGTATACCTACCTCTTCCATATTGTCCTTTTGGAAGAGTCTTATTTTTATTTGGCTCTTTAGTTGAAGATATAAAATTATTCGTAACCGCGTTATCATCAAAATTCCACCCTTTTCCATTATCAATAATTTTCACATTTTCCACATATCCAAAACCATCTTTAGGAAGATCGAAATTTAGTTTTACTTGTGTTGCTCTTGCATCAAAAGAATTCCATATATACTCAAAAAGACATTTATACGGTTTCCCTTTATAATCCTTTAGTTCAGTTTTTATAGATTTCTCATTGATTTTCAATTCTGATTTGTACATATTTTTTCAAATTAAATAGTTTTTTAATTTAGCTATGGAAGTTAGATTTTCGCTTGTTTAAGGTGTTTTTTTAAAAAACAGTTATTTTTTTCTCTAGCTAGGGAAGTTAAATTTTTCATTTCCACTAATCATAAATTTTCATATTTTACTTCATTAAATGCCTAATACTTTTCTCAAAATCAGAATCTATTTTTTGAGTTTTATTAAATTCATCATACTCATTTTCTGCTTTTTTGTCCGCTTGTTTTTTGCTCATTACTCCTTTGTTTTCCAAAACTTTAAAGTTATTAAATTCTAAAAATTTATTTACAGATAAAGCGAGACTTTCCATAGAAAATTCTATCATCATTTCTATTTGATTTTCTATATAATCAAAATAACTTGCAACTGTTCTTTCTAAGCGTTTTATCTCTTTTTCTTCCAGATAATTTTTTGCAACCGTAACATCAGATTTTATAACTCGACCATCAGGAGAATTTTTATAAGAAGTGAGTCCCATTTTTTCTTTTTTTGCATCAGCAGAAGAATAAATTATTTCCGCCGCAGTTTTTCCTATAATAGCAAAATGAAATTTATTTTGTACACTGGCAAAAAAGTTTTTGGCAGTATCTGAATTTTTGTCATAATCAATAGCACATTCCGAAAAAATATCTGTAATTTGTAGGTAAATTCTTCTTTCACTCGTTCGAATCGATCTAACTCGTTCTAATAATTCTTTGAAATAATCTTTGCCAAAATATTTTCCGTTTTTAAGTCTCTCGTCATCCATTGCAAAACCTTTAATAATATATTCTTTCAAGATTTTACTTGCCCAAATTCTAAATTGAGTCGCTTGTGATGAATTTACTCGGTAACCAACGGATAAAATAGCATCAAGATTATAAAATTTTGTTATATAATCTTTTCCATCAGAACCAGTATGTCGGAAATCCCGACGTACTGAATTTTCATCTAATTCCCCATTCTTAAAAATATTTTGTAAATGCTCTGTTATTGTACTTCGTCCTTTTCCAAAAAGTTCTGCTATTCGTTTTTGTGGCAACCAAATGGTTTCATTATGCAAAAAAACTTCAACTTTTTCATTTCCATTTGGAGTTGAAAACAGTAAAAATTCTGTTAATTCGTCTTGTAGTGTAATTTCTTTTTTCATAAATTATTTACTAAACATTAAGTTTTTAAATTTTTCTTCTATCAAATTCACATTTTCAATATTATTATCTCCGTTTATATAGACCTCATCAAAATCATCAAGTTTTATATTTTCTTGATTTTCATAATTTTTTACAAATTCATTTAACTCATCGTTTGTTTTGTTATCTCGCCAAAGAACACAAATTTTTTCATTTTTTAGGTTTTTTCCAATAATGGTTACAAATCCATTTTTAAAATTTATTTTTTCAACAATCAATCCCAACAAATAATTAAATGTTTCTATAATATCAATATTTGTATTTTTGGTTTCTCCCACGCTTGATGTAGCGATTTTTAATGTATAATCAAATGGAGAAGAAAAATTTTCTATTTGTAAAAGTGATTTTTTGCTTTCTATATCCAAAGAGTAGTTTAGTATATAATCTTCTTTTGCTTCATCATAAAAACCTAAAGCATCATCTTGGCTCTGTGTTCTTTTAAATTCAAGATTATTTAGAGTATCTTCATAGCTTTCAAGCTTGAAGTATTTAAAAATTTGAGATATACCATTTTTGGTAGTTGGTTTTCCATCTTTCCAACTATCGGTATAAATTACTTTTTGGATACGAGGTTTTGTAACGGTATCAAAATATTCTCCCATTTCTACTAAGATATATTTTCTTTTTCCGTTGTCTTCACGGTTTAGGTTTATTACTGCGTGTCCGGTTGTTCCTGAACCTGCGAAGAAATCGAGGATAATTTGATTTTTTTGAGAACTTAATAAAATTAAATCTTTTACTAAAGCAACTGATTTAGGTGTGTAATCAGTCATTTTTATACTAAATAAATCCTTCGCTGTATTACTTCCGTGCGTGCTACTATATTCAGGTTTATATAAAAATGATTTTACTTTTCTTGTAGGAATATCTCCAATCGAAGCTCTTTGTTTTTTATATAGTGAAACATTCCCTTTTTTATTATATTTAATAATTATATTGTATGTTTCAGATGTAATTTTAGTTTTACTCCAACTCCAAGATAGCTCTTCATTTTTTGAGCCTAATGGGTATATACTAATATCTGTATCAGCTTTTGCTATATCATTATCTGTTACATAAATTTCATTATTATTAGTAACAAAAATAGGGAACCAACCTTTAGATCGCTTATCCCTTGGAGAATCAGCTCCAGTTCTTTTAATACCATCTCCTTGCTTGAAATATCCATATTCATCTTCTGACCATTTTTCCAAAAGAATTTCTTCTGAAACTTTTAGTTCTCCAACAGACTTCAAGTTGCTTTTTGTAGCACAGATAACATACTCGTGAGTAGAAACAAATCCATCAGCATCATAAATGCCTTTTAAGTTTGTTATAGCAGTTAATAATTTAACTTCTCCAAAGTTACTATAATTGTTTAATAATAATTTGAAATTTTCTGCTTCATTATCATCTAAACTTGTCCATTGAATAGCATTTTTTGTTAATAATGTATTTGATTGATTAATTCTATCAATAACCATAGAGAACCAACTACTATGTATGTAATTATCTTTATATGCGAAGTCATTACCTTTATTATACGGCGGATCAATATACACCGTTTTTACCTGCTCTTTATACCTCTCTTGCAACAAATTCAATGCTCCGAAATTTTCTGAATTTATTAAAACTCCATCTGTTTCTTCATCAAGATTTTCAAAAGTGCTTAATATTTCATATTTAAATTTTACAGAAAAAAACTTTGTGTCTAAAACTAGAAATTTTTCTGCTTGCAACTCTTCAAAATTTTTTATTTTTATAGAAAATAAATTTTCCCACTCTGCCAATTGCTTTTTATTCTCTAAAATTTCTGGAAAATGTTTTTTGTCAATTTTATCAAGTGTAATACAATAATTCGTTTCAATCACAAATTTTTTCTTTTCCCATAATTTTTTTTGCAATTCTTCCAATTGTGTCAAAAAATCAATCAACTTTATCGCAATTTCTTTAAATACAAGAATTTTTTTCAAAACTTCTTTATATTTCAATTCTGAATGAACAATATCATCAATATATAAAATCTCGTTTTTGATATAAAAATCTAATTCTCTTTGTAAAAATCCGCCTAAATCTTTGTGAATAAAATAATCAAAACTATTTCTACTCGTATAATTTTTTAATTGTTTTTCTAAAATTGTTCTATTTTTGTTTTTTTCTGTTGGTGCTAACTCGCTTAATACTCTCAAAAAATCAGTATCAGAAATTTTTTCAAAAACTTTTTGCAAAGTCTCTTCATTAAGCTTGTCTTGTTTAAACCCTTTTCCTACAGCTTTATACTCAAAATTTATAAATAATTCATTATCAATAATTTCACATGAATTATTTTCTAAAAGTACAAATCTTCGTTCTTTGTCAGTACTTGCTTTGTTGTTATTGCTTTCGGTCTCGGCATCACTCAATTTAAAATGAATTTTTTTATCATTTACAGAAAAACTATAATCTCTAAAATATTCTCCACTTTTTATATAATATTGATCACTATTTGCCCAATGCAATTTCACTTCTTCCCCTTCATACGGAATAGCATAAGTATCTTTTTTGTACCGTCGCAAACTCACAAAATCGCCGTCTTTGTAATATCTGCTAAAAAAAGTAGAAAGATGAGAAAATACATCATTTTCAAGGTTTGAAGAACTTGTAGTTGAAGAAAGTTTTTTGTTTAATTCTTGAACTTTTGGAATAGTATTTGGATCTATCCCAAGTGATTTTGCTTGTTGTATTGCTTCTGCTAATTCTTTTTTTATATCATTATTTTCATTTGATGTAAAAGCAGTTGAAACAGTGGAAAGTAAATCATTTTCTAAAAAATTTTTAATTTCTTCACTTTTGGTATTCATAATTTTATAAATACCAAAGTCTAAATCACTTTGATTGAGTTGAAACATTTCTTTTAAAATGTTTAAGAGTTTTTCTTTGTTATTCATAGGAGTAAAAAATTACATTCTTTTAGTGTTTTATCGACACATACACTACCAATTTTTCTTTGCAAAAAACAGAGAAACCGAAAAAATTATAAGCTTTATTCCGCTTCTATAATCTTATATATTTCTGGAAAAATATCTGTTTCCAAAAAAGAAATTTCATCACTTGAAAAATTTGATAATACAAAATCTGCAGTATTATTAAAATATGCTTGTTTTTCATTTCCAACTCCTATTTTTATTCTTGAAATTTCATTTGTTCCAAACACAGAAATAATATTTTTTATTCCATTTTGTCCACCACTCGACCCTTTTTTTCGCTGTCGAATTTTTTCTAAAATCATATCTTTATCGTCATAAACAACACAAATATCAGAAATTTCTGTTTTATAAAACTGATGCAATGCAAGCAAACTTTTTCCACTTATATTCATGAATGTATGCGGTTTTAAAAAAATAGTTTTTTCGCCATTTATAATTCCTTCAGAAATTTCACCAAAAAACTTTTTTTCTTTTTTCCAATCTGAAAAATTAAATTTTTTTTGTAAAAAATCTCCACACAGAAATCCAACATTGTGCCGTGTTTTTTCATATTCGTTTCCTATATTTCCTAAAAAGCAATAAATTTTCATATTTTTTTTTCTATAAAACAACTCTTATTTTAAGTCTTATTTAATTATAACAAATTACAATAAATTAAAACAATTAGCACTCTTGACACATCTCTGCTAAAAACTATATAATATACACAGAACCAGTAACAAAAATTTAAAAATACTATTTAACACAAAGATATATGAATGTAGATAAATTTACTCAAAGAGTGAGCGAAAGCATGCAAAAAGCCCAAGGCTTAGCAAAAGAACTTTCACATGCAAGTGTAAAAGCTATTCATGTTTTGCGAATATTGCTTGACCAAAAAGATACGGTTATTCCAAATTTATTTGAAGTAGCACAAAAAGATAGAGTTGCAATTATTGATAAAATTGCAAAAAAATTAAAAAAAGAGCCTAGTGTTTCTGGAGATATTACCAGAAATTTTGATAGTGAATTTACGAGAATTTTTGAAAAAGCAGAAGACGAAATGACAAAAATGGGCGACAGTTTTATATCAGTTGAACATTTATTTTTAGCATTTTTTGAAACATCAAATTCTGCAAAATCAATTTTAGAATCAGAATTTACAAAAAAAGAAGTAAGAGAAATTTTTACAAAAGTACGAGGTTCTGAAAAAGTGACAGATGCAAATCCAGAAGCAAAAAGAGATGCTTTAAAAAAATTCTGTAAAGATTTAACAAAAGAAGCTCAAGACGGAAATATTGACCCCATTATAGGAAGAGATAGTGAAATTCGAAGAACCATGCAAATTTTATCGAGACGAACAAAAAATAATCCTGTTTTAGTTGGAGACCCAGGAGTTGGAAAAACAGCTATAGCTGAAGGATTAGCCAGAAAAATTGTAGCACAAGATGTTCCTGATAATTTAAAAAATATCAAACTTTTAGAGCTTGATATGGGAGCTTTGGTTGCTGGAACAAAATTTCGAGGAGAATTTGAAGAACGACTAAAAGCTATTGTAAAAGAGCTGGAAGAGTCAAAAAAATCAGATTCTGAAATTATTTTGTTTATAGATGAAATTCATACAATTGTAGGAGCAGGAAGTGCAGAAGGAAGTATGGATGCAGGAAATATTTTAAAACCTGCACTTGCTAGAGGTAGAATTCGAGTAATAGGTGCAACCACTCTTGCCGAATATAGAAAATATATAGAAAAAGATTCTGCATTAGAGCGACGATTTCAACCTGTGAGAGTAGATGAACCAAGTGTTGAAGATACTATTGCTATTTTGAGAGGAATTAAAGAAAAATATGAAGTTCATCACGGAGTAAAAATTACAGATGAAGCAATTGTTGCAGCATCTCAGCTTTCAGATAGATATTTAACAGATAGAAAACTTCCAGACAAAGCAATTGATTTAATGGATGAAGCAACATCTGCATTAAAAATGGAACTGGAAAGCCAACCAGAAGTATTAGATATTCTAGAGCGAAAAATCAGAACTTTAGAAATTGAAAAAGAAGCTTTAAAACAAGAAAAAAATAATAACAAAAATAATAAAAACCAAACAAGAATAGAAGAAATAGAAAAAACTCTTTCAGAACTCAAAGAAGAGTTTCAAAAAATTTCTATGCAATGGGAAAAAGAACGAGCTGGGGTTTTAGAAATTAGAAATGCTCAAAAAGATATTGACGCTTTACGACATGAAGCGGAAATTGCAGAAAGAAATGCAGATTTGCAAAAAGTCGCCGAAATTCGATATCAAAAAATTCCTGCTTTAGAAAAATTACTAAATAATACAGATGTACAAAATGAAAAATCTGAAAATAAATTATTAAGAGAAGAGGTTACCGTAAAAGAAATTGCTGAAGTTTTAGAACGATGGACTGGAATTCCTGCTGATAAAATGACAGAAACAGAAAGTCAAAAATTACTAAAATTAGAAACGCATTTAAGAGAACGAGTTATTGGTCAAGAAAATGCTTTAAAATCTGTTGCAAATGCAGTGAGACGATCAAGAGCAGGACTTGGAGACGAAAACAAACCACTTGCCAGTTTCTTATTTTTAGGACCAACAGGAGTTGGAAAAACAGAACTTTCAAAAGCACTTTCAGAATTTTTATTTGCCGACCAAGACGCCATGATTCGATTTGATATGTCTGAATTTATGGAAAGCCACAGCGTTTCAAAACTTATTGGTTCGCCTCCTGGATATGTAGGACACGAAGATGAAGGACAATTGACCGGTCAAGTACGACGAAAACCATTTTCTGTATTACTTTTTGATGAAATTGAAAAAGCTCATCCAGATGTATTTAAATTATTTTTACAAATTTTAGACGAAGGACATTTAACCGACAGCAAAGGAAGAATTGTAAATTTCAAAAATACAATAATTGTTATGACTTCAAACCTTGTAACAAATATGAATAACGAAACAGGAGAAGTAAAATCTCGAAAAGAAATACAGCAAGAATTACTAACATTTTTTAGACCAGAATTAATAAATAGAATTGACGAAATTGTGCAATTTAATCAACTTTCAAAAGAAGATGTAAGTAAAATTTTAGAAATCCATTTGTCTAAACTTACAAAAAAATTGGCAAAACAAAATATTAATTTAGAAATTTCAGATGAAGCAAAAAACTTTTTAATAGAAAAAGGATACGACAAAGAATTTGGAGCACGACCACTTGCAAGAGCTATTCAAAATGAATTATTAGACGAACTTGCCATGAAATTAATTGAATCAAATTTAGATTTTGATGAAAATGGAAAAGCAAGTGTAAAAGTTGAAGTGAGTGAAAATGGTGAAATTTTAACTCTTTCGTAAAATTCAAGTTGTTAAAAAAATCTTTACACACCCCCGATAGGTATATAGAATAAGTCTATATACCTATTTTTTATATACAATATGACAGAAGAAAAAAAAATGAGCGGTGGAAAAAAATTTCTTCTTTGGGGAGGATTGATAGCTGGAATTATTGCTTCAGCATTTTATGCTATAAGTAGCTTAAATATAGACTTATCTCTTTCAAATGCAGCAAGAGCATTAATTGATGAATCTGCAAAACAAGTATTGAATGCACCACAAAATGTATTAAATAAAGTAAAAGAGCAAGTTCCAGCCCCAGCCATGCCAAATATGATGAATAATATTTCTCCATTTTAATTATGAAAAAATTTTTACTCTATAGTCTTGGAATAGGAGCATGTATTGCTGGAGGAATTTTATTCTTAAATAAGCAAGACACTGCAAAAAATACTATAAACACAGGAAATACTGGAACTGAAATAATTTCAAATACAAATAATAAAATACCCAAAATTATTATACCAGCATATATTCCTACAATAATTCCTACAGCTTTGCCAAGCAGTATACCAACTCAAATACAGACTCAAATTCCGATTATAAAACCACAGCAAGCTCCTAAAAAAGTAATAAAAACTATAACAAATCCTACAAAAATATTATCCCCTTTTTAAATTATGAAAAAATTTTTACTCTATAGTCTTGGAATAGGAGCATGTATTGCTGGAGGAGTTTTATTCTTAAATAAGCAAGACACTGCAAAAAATACTGTAAACACAGGAAATACTGGAACTGAAATAATTTCAGAAACAAATAATAAGATACACCAAATTATTACACCAACATATATTCCTACAATAATTCCTACAGCTCTTCCAAGTAGTATACCAACTCATATACCAACTCAAATTCCGATTATAAAACCACAGCAAGCCCCTAAAAAAGTAATAGAAACTATAACAAATCCTACAAAAGTATTATCCCCTTTTTAAATTATTCAATTTTAAAAAATAAGATGATTTTTTTTCATCTTATTTTTTATTTATCTATTATTTTTTTAAACAATATAAGCATTTACAATCACAAACGCAATAAACAAGCTTATTAAAACCCATCCTTGCCATTTTCGTGTTTCAAATTTTTCAATAGCAAAAATAAGTAATACCAAAAATAAATATCCAAATAAAAATAAAATAGGTGTCATCATCGATTCCAATTCTGGACCAGAAATTGAACCAGTCATCAGCGTATATGGCACAGACATCAACGCAAAACTAATACAAATATCAAGAGTATTACTTCCAAATGCATTTCCAATAGCTTGATCTATATTTCCTTTTTTTGCTAATGGAATATTTGAAAATAATTCTGGCATAGAGCTTCCTCCTGCAAGAACGGTAAGGGCTATCAATGTTGAAGAAATCCCAATCAACTCGGCAAAAGAAACAGACATATCTACAAAAATATAACTCGAAACACCTATGGCAAGAAGAGTGATAATAAATCCAACAGGAACTCCATTCACAACTCCCCATTTATCTTTTGGACTTGGAATTAAATTTAAAAATTTATCTAATAATCTGAGTAATAATGTTTCATTTTCAATTTTTTCATCATCATGTTCTGGTGTATCATCTTCACTTTCTCCTTCTGGTTTATTTGAAAGAAGAAAATATATATATGCTATGTGATATATTGCTAAAATAAGTAATTCCCACCAAACAAGAGCATTTCCCGTTTGAACAAAAAGCCAAAGTAAAACAACAGAACCACCATAAACAGATGCTGTTCGTAAAAGACCTTTTGGATCAAGTTTTGCAGATTTTTCTGCCAGCAAAATAGGAACTCCAATAACAATTGTAATTTGGAAAACAGCAGAACCAATAATTGTCGCCATACCTAATGCTGGATTTTCTCCTAAAATATATAATCCAATAATACTAATAGAAATTTCTGGAGCACTTGTTCCTAAAGCCTGAATAGTTTCACCTGCAACAAAATTACTCAATTTCCATTTTTTCTTAAAATATTCTGTCCATTCCATAAATGCACCATCTGCAATTGTTCCTATTATATGAATCATAAGACTAATAATAGCAAAAAGTGCAAAACCATATAAAAAAGTATCTAACATGAAAATATAAATAAATAATAAAATCTCTAAGTTTTTACTATGATTTTGCACTATTCTTATTTTTCATACAATTAAAATATTACAATTACATAACGATAAACTCTTATTTTATGGTATACTTATATATACTAATATATATTTTAAAATTTCTATTTTTTTATGTTAAAATCTTTAAATATTTTGAGAAAAAATAATTTTTCTATTTTCTCTGTTTTCTCTACTCTATCTGTTATTTCTACTTTTTTTGTAGTACTTGTATTTTCTTTATTCATCAGTTTTTCATCAAATACATTTGCTGAAAGTGCAGAATTAAAACCTATTCAAATTTTTGTAAATAAAAATTGCACACATTGTAAAGAAGAAAAAGAATTTCTAACAGAACATAATATCAAGTTTGAAACTCTTGAAATTACAGACCATTTAGATTTTTATAAACAAATAACCGAAGAATTTGATGTAATGGGACCTCCTTTAACTCTTGCAGGAGATACTATTTTTCAAGGATACGATAACGATAAAACAGGACAAAAAATTATAGATGCATATAATAATGCCGAAATTAAATGTGATTTTACATCAGCATTAGAAAATTCTGACAAAATTGGTATTTACGGACAAAAAGCAGCAACTTGCACAGAAGACTCTGAAACATGCTTAATTCCAAAAATAGAAAATCCTAAATTTGATGTTCCTTTTTATGGTGAAATTGAAATTCACACAGAAAGTAGTGCATTACGATATACATCAAGCTTTATTTTAGGATTTTTAGATGGATTTAATCCGTGTGCAATGTGGGTTTTAATAATGTTTATTATCACTCTAATGCAAGTTGGAGACCGAATGCGAATGTTTTTTGTAGCAGGAACTTTCTTGATTGCTGAAACAATTATGTATGGTTTAATTTTAGTAGCATGGTGGAAATTTTTTAATATATTCTCACTGCAATATGGAGATATTTTAAATATAGTTATTGGAATTGTAGCAACATGTGCTGGTATATTTTTCTTATACGAAGCCTTTTTTACAGATGGAACTTGCCAAGTTACCAATGCGGACCAACAAAGAACTATTTCTCAAAAAATTTCTGCCATAGCAAATTCGCCCGTTTCTTGGGCAGCATTTGGAGGAATATTAGTTTTAGCAATGTCTGTAAATATTATTGAATTTGCTTGTAGTGCTGGGTACCCACAAGTATTTACAAATATTTTAAATTCTATAGATGGAGATTTTTCTCATAAAATGGGATTATTATTCACATACATGGGAGCGTATATGCTAGATGATATTTTAGTTTTTGGTATTGCTTTATATTCTATTGAAAAGCTTGGACTTACACAAAAATATGCAAAATACGCAAATATTTTTGGAGGAATAATGATGGTATTAATTGGAATTTATATGACTGGACTATTCGGATAAAATATATTTAGAAAAAAACAAGAATCGAAACACATTCAAAATTATATTAATTTTTACACAACTCATGAATTTATTAATTATACCAACTTTACAGTCTTGCAGTTTTATCTTTTTTACAAAGAACTCAAAAATTTTAGAACATACAATTTTAGACAAATCTAAAACATTTTCTGAAACAATTATGTTTTCAAAAAATTGGGAAATGGTAGAAAATATTTTTTTTATTTCTGGACCCGCTTCATTTACAACATTACGAAACATGTCTGTTTTTTTAGAAACTCTTAAAAACTTTTCAGAAAATGCAAATAATAAAAAATATAATTTTTATAATATATCTACTCAAGATTTTTTAGAAAATTTTATTTTATATATAGATACAGATATAAATAAATTATCTCATCTATTTACATACGCAGTAGGAAGACAAGAAGTTTTTATTTTTGAAGAAAGTAAAAAATATCAAAAAATTAAAAATAAAAAATTAAAAGAATATATACAAAATAATAATTATAAAACTATTTCAGGATTTTTATCAGAAAATATTATAAATATAATTAAAGAGATTAATAATATAAAATATTTAAATTTAGAACATAATTTAGAAAATAATATTGATTATAATAAAATAATTTCAGAAATTATCACTACGAATAATAAAAAATTATTTTCTAATAATATAAAAATAGATTATGGAAGCTTGCCAACTATTGGATAATTATAATTATTCAACCTCAACATTTTGCCTATTTAATACATATTTTAAATTTTCAGTTTGATAATTTAATAACCGCTCAGTCTCAATAAGTGTGATATGAAAAGGAATTAAAGACTCAACAACTGCATTAGAAAAAGGCTGATCATACTTAGAAATATACTCTTCAAACTGCATCATATCTTCTAAATTTTCTTTATATTCCTCGTTTTCTTTTTGAATAAGCTTATTAATATAAATAGAATTTTCATGAAAAACAGTTCTAAAATTATCTATTGTTTTTTTATTTTTATTTAAAGCTGTAATTGCTTCTTTTTTTGCATTTGGTGATAACATATCAGATACAATTTTTTTAAAATCAACAGTATATGTAAATTTATCAAATGAACTTTTTCCATTTGGCAATGATTCCAAATCTTTTTTAACATTTTCATAACTTCTTAAAATAGGTGTATAAAGATAATCTTGAGCAGATTCTATAAATTCATCTGAATATGAATCCGCTCTTTGCTTTGCTCTATCATTTATTTTTTTTCGCTCTTCTTTTGTAAGAACAAAATTATACTCTGGTGAAATTTCCCCCTCTTTCAAATCTTTAACTGCTTTAACAATTAAATCAATTTTTGTTGTAAAATTTTTGAATTCTTCTGCTGTTTTGGTAAAAGTAAAAAATCCAGGATCTGTCTTATCATTTTCTTTTTTATATTGATTAAGAGGGCTATTATCAGATTGCGTTTTTTGTAATAACGTATCTCTATATGTCAAAATTTCAGAAAGCTTATTTTTTGCTATAAAATATTTTTTTTCATTGCATGCTTGCTTATTAACAGAAAATTGTTTTACTAATGCGTATATTTCATCATCAACATCATCAATATTTTCTTTATATGATTTTGAACCTATTTCCGTTTCTGTAGATTTTAATAATTTTTCTAATGGTGTATTTTGTGATTTATAAAAAATCATTATATCTTTTCCAAATAAATGATAACAGGATTTATCTTCTTCTTTTTGTTTTATAAATGTATCAAAATCTTTAATTTTATTTCTCATTTCAATAAATGGATCTTTCGATTTTTTTGGTTTTGTTTCTACAATAGTTATTGCAGAAAATGCATGAAATAAAAATATAAATTGTGCACAAATAAGTATAAATATATTTATATATAGAGCTGATAATTTTTTATTTTTTTTCATTTTATTATTTTATTATTTTATTTTAAATTTATTTATTATCAAGAATTATTTACATGTTTTAGATTTAGATTTTATATTTGCAGGATTTATAGTTTGCAAATAACTATTTACAACTACCATATCTGCAGTAAATTGTTCGAGAAATGGACGAAGCATTTTATCATAATTGTCTGACCGTAATTGATTTTGAGTATTTTTTTTATTATTTAATCGTTTTTGTGCATTTTCCAATTGATTATTTTCAAAATCAATTTTTTTACAATATTCTATTATATCCGAGTTATCACCTTCTCCTGCATTAAAATTTGTATTTTGTTCTGCACAACTCAATACAAGTAATGAATTATACAATGCTCTATTTTGTTTATATTCTAAAGATTTCTCTTCTTCTTTTTTTTCTTCTGTCTTATTTTTATCTTCTGAATTTTCTTCTTGTTTTATATTTTGTTCTTCTTCTAGCTCTTCTTTACTTTTATTTGGATGATTTTCATCATAAACCAAGAAAGGTAAACGCTGAGGTAATAAATAAATATTTTTAGAAAGTGTTTTTCCTAAATTTCCAAATGCCGATAAAAAATTTGATTCCATGGGGTGTTGATTAGGACGATTTTGCCCAAGAGTACCTATAAATGGAGATAATGCTTCATTACCCCTATCAATATGACACTCTACACAATCCATTTTTCTTAATGGTTTATTTTTTTCAGATATTCCTGTTTTTAAATTTATAGTAATACACAGCACTTCATTACAAATTTTCTTTATACATACTCTTCCATTTAAAAAAGAATCTTCATCAGATTTACATTTTCTTTTATGTGAAATATTGGAAATATCAGGATACACTCCTCCTCTATATTTTATTTGTGGATTTACAATATTCCCTAATTGAATTTTTTGTATATCATTTGGATACACTGCATCTGAAACAGATCCATATGATGCAGAAACAGAAGTATTATTTACACTATTTGAATTATCTTCTGGATTTGTAAAATTATCAACCTCATGTGGAGTCAAAAATTCAATATCTTTATTCCCTGTTGTATCTCCTAAAACAGTATGTTTTTTTATATTTTCAAAAACAATACCATCTGGATCTACGCAAAATCCTTCTTGATTTACATCAGTATAACCAATAATTGTATTATCAGACATATTGTCAGACATATTGTCAGAATTATAACTATTATCATTATTGTTATTATTCTGATCTCCATTATTATTTTCAGTATTATTTTCAGTATTTCCCGCACTACTATTAGAATTACTATCCACATTATTATCTGAAGATGAATTAGAAGCAGAAGCATTAGGATTTTCCGATGCTATATTTGCAGAATCACTTGCATTATCATCAAATGGATCATATCGCAAAAAAGGAGATCCTGTTTTTGGAATATTCATTTTATCTCCAAACAACAATAAATCTATAATATTTAAATCTACAATAATATCAAAGAATTCGCCTTTTGTATCTTGTAATGTTCCATTTGCAAAAGCTTGACTCATCAATGCATATTCATGCATATCTTCTTGAAATTGTTGTCTATTAAATTCTTCTTGAACCCTATTTGCTAAATCTTTTTGACATTTTCTAAATCGCTCTGCAACTGATGCATTACTAGAACAAATAGACATAAATTTTTGTAAAGCTTTTTCTTTTGTTTTTCCTGAAAGATTTTTAATAAGCATTAATTCTAAATCTTTTTTTTCTACATGTAATGATTTTGCAACTGAAAAATAAGTTTTATCTCTAACCGCTATACTATCTGGATCTCCTGTTTCTGAAATATTTTCATAATTTGTTAAGTATAAATTTGATAAATTATAATAATGATTTGATAAATTACTTTCACCTAAAACACCAATAGTTTCATCATCATCACCAAAATTTGCATATGTATTAGTATTATTAATATGGTTAAAAATACAAATAAATATAATAAAAAATTTTATATAATTTTTATATTTTATTTTTTTTAAATTATTTAGATGATGTTTTATAAATATTCTAAACATAATTTTAATTTTATTATTTTATTTTATTTTATTTTTTATTGTTGATATCGAGAACCATAATTATAATATTTCGCTGGCATTCGCACTATCTGATCTATGAAATTTCGTAAAGCATTTCTATATGCTTTCATTTGCTCTATTAAACAAAGTAAATCTCTATGAACCGGAAACCATAATCGTAACTCATTATACATTTGAATAGATTTTTCAATGGCAAGATAACTAAAACGAATTTCTTGGCGTAAACGAGATTTAATGGTATTTAATCTCACAACCCCATCATTAAAATAAATTTCATTTCCAGAATATGGAGGATTTTGAATATAAAAATCTAATGCACATTCATAATCTCTAAAATGCTTTAACATTTCCCTTCCAACTCTTAAACCTTTTGTCTCTTTTTCAAATTTAAAAGGAGAACATAATTTATCGCTACGCCCCTCAGATTGATATAAATTTTTGGATAATTTTTCCATTTTTTCTGTAAAAATATCATTTATTCTTTTATGATATTCTTTTTTTACTAAAGAATACGCTTCATCAAATGTTTTATTTTCAGATTTTTGTAAATTTTTTAATTTTTCAAATACTTCATTTTTTTTATCTTCGTTTACAATTTTACAAAACATCGGAATATTAGAAATGTTATCAGCTTTTGCAAATTGCAAATTTAATACAGCATTAAAAAAACAAGCAATCACAATATATATAAAAATATATAATATTTTATAAATTTTAAATGTTTTAAATAGTATAGATGATGTATTTTTATAATTCATAATATTATATATTTAATTATTTTTAAATTACTTTTATTTTCCACTTGGATCTGGAGAAGTACAATCAACATCATCAATAATTTTATTGAAATGAGTACTAAAAGCCCTCACCTTTTCTATAAGCACTGTCATTTTTTTTCGCAAATCCAATATTTTCTGCGCCAATAATGTTTTATTTTCAAGCTGAACTTCTGTCATAAATTTTCGCTCTATATACATTCGAGAAAATTCGATTTTTTTACTAGCAAATTCATCACATCGAGAAAAATATCTTTGAGTTCGTGCAGAATCCTCACTTTTACACGATGAAAAATCTGCTTTAAATTCTTTTTCCATGTCTTCTACAGTAATGGAAATACATTTTCCAGAATCTCCTAAAAAAGTATTTTTTTTTTCTGGATTTTGCACTGCATAACAAATAGCTTCTGCTTGGCACTCATATGTTCTGTCGTAGCTTGCCAAATTTTCTGACTTTGCCACAGCAGACACACCTTCGAGATCTAAATATTCTCCATATTTTTGTTTTTGTAAAGTATCAATAGCAGAAAAAGCCTGCAACATTTGCTCTTCGCATTCTTGTAATTCTATAAAATTTTCGGCATGAGTCGTATATGCAATATAAATAATATTCATAAATACACAAAAACTTACACTAAAAAAAAGTGTAAATTTTTTATGCCAATATCTGCTTTGTATTTTTTTGATAATGTTGTTTTTATAAATATTGTATATATTATTCCTCCCAAAGTGAATCAGTGTTTCCACAGTCTCCACTCCAAGGATCAATTGGATCATAATATGTTTTCCCCCAAACTTCAAAATGTAAATGTGGTTGAGTTGATTTTCCTGCACTTCCTACTTCTGCAATTTTTTGTCCTTTTTTTACAAAATCTCCTTTTTTCACAAGAATAGAACTTTTTTTTAAATGATCATATCGTGTTGCAAAAATTTCTCCAGAATCTTTATGACGAATCACTACAACATTTCCTCCATCAAAACACCAAAAAGCATCTCCATCACCTTCTTTTGCATATTTTCCTAAATCTGTACAAACTCTATATCCATCTGAAAGATTTGGTTCTTCATTTTTTGTTGGATCTTTACAGTCAGAATTTTCTGAATTTGGATATTCACATCTATCATATTTCCCATCAAAAGCCCATAAAACTTCTCCGTCAAGGGCTGAATATACATCAACTCCTTCATCCATTTGATCAAAAGAAATATTAATATCAGTTCCTTGATGTCCTTTATATCCTGCTTCGCTACAATTAGCAGCTTTTCCATCTTCATCAATATCTGGATATCCAATTGAACAATTTTCTCCTATTTTACATTTTACTGGCCATTGAAGTTTATTATCCTCTATCTTAAAAAACTCTTTAAAAAATTCTGTTTCATTTTTAAAATAACAAAACCAAAGATCCTCTTGCCCAGGATATGTTTTAAAAGTATATTTTTTTGTTTCTTCGTCATATGTCCAATTTATTGATTCTGTTTGAAAAGCTTTTCCAAAAACAGGCAATATTTCATTTCTAATCTCATCAATAGATTGTATAATATCAGCTTTATCATTATATTTGATAGTTAAACTACCCTTAATAATTTTAATATCATAGTGTATAAAAATATTTTCAATATCTTTATTTTTATATTTTTCTTCACATTTTAATAGAGATTCAGAAATTGGTCCATCATATTTATTTATTTTTGGAGTAATAAAATTTGCTAGCAAGCTTTTATTTTCGTCAACAAACTGTTTTTCTTCTTGTATTAAAAAAGTAAGAGTATCTTTTTTTTCTGATATATTCACATTATTTATTGTAAACATTGTAACTATACCAAACATTCCAAGCATAACACTTACAACTCTCGCTATCTTATGTTTTAAATTTTGCATTTGTTTCATAGTTTTCATATGTATATTTTATTTAAATTTTATTCTCCTGTAAACATTTCTAAAACTCTTTCTACTTCTCGTCTATTTACAGACCCTAAAACAGGAATATTATAACTCATCAATGAATGCTCTGTTGGTTTAATAACACGCTCATCTCCATAATCTGCAAGACATCCACCTTTGAAATATTGAGTTTTGAAAAATGATTCAGGATATTTTTCATGCTCTATTTCAATCAAAATAACATTATTATTTTCATCTGTTAAACATGGATTACTAGAGCTTTCTGGCTTATCCTGATTTTCTCTTTTACACTCTGTGATATTATATGAATTTACATCATATTTAATCATATCAGCTTTTACTTCTTTAAAAAATGGATCTACATCTCCAATTAAATCACCCCATTTTTTTTCTGCATCTTCTTGAGTTTTTACACAAGAAATATCACCATATCGTGGATCATTATTAAAACCTTCATCATATTCGTCATCTAAACCAAAAACTGCATGTCCCGTTTCATGTGCAAATAATTCATAATCCATAGTATGCGTTCCAAATTCATCATATGGAACATAATTATGAGAAAACATAAACATAGAATCTTTATCTCCTTTTGTTCTATTTTCTCCAAAAGTTGCCTTATATGTAAAAGACCGAGTTCTTCCTGTCATTCCTAAAAATGATCTATTTGCATAAATAGCATCATACTCATAATCTAATCCACATAAATTTTCGGCATAATTGGTAAGTGTTGTCATTGGTTCGTCTACATACCAAATATTAAATTTATTTTTATTCGATTTAAATGGTTCTATTGCAAATAATCCCCAATCTAAGTCATACACTTTATTTTCTTGTAACTCTTCATCAAATCTACTTAAAACAGCAGGTTTTCCATCCCATGTCAAACTTTCTCTTACCGCTAAAAGAAAATCTGAAAATTTTCTATATCGACTTCCAATAAATACAATATTTATTCTATCAGCACCTTTTATATTATGACCATCAAAAACTTCATGACATGTAAAATCTAAAATTTCAATTTCAGAAGATAATCCGTATTCTACACAATTTTCAGCAGTTGTTCCAAAACACATTTTTGCAGTATATACTCCTGGTGCATCAATTTGAATAGTTTTTTTAATTTGATATGTATGTCTTGTATTTCCATTTTCATCTAAATATGTTTTATCTGATTCTGAAATATTTAGATTTTTTGTATATTTTTTATTTAAATTTTTATCATAAATATTGATAAAAGCATTTCCTCCTGTTTTGTCTAAATTTTCATGGAATTTATATATATTATATCCATTCTCATCTTTTTCTACATTTGCATAAATAATCACTTCTAAATCTTTATTAATTTTTGCAACATCAGAAATGTCATATGGATATTGCATTTCTCTAGTATCTATTTTAAAATTTAACGATTTACTATCTCCGTACCAATCAACAGTTGATTTCACTGTAATTCTAACATCATATTTATATCCATATTCTATTGGTTCTCCCCAATAATATTCCTCGTCTCCTATTCTTTTTTGAAATATTACATATGGATATCCTATTTTTTTTGATTGTACCCATTTTGTATCATCTTCATCTTCTTTTTTATATTCTAATATAAACTCAATCATATCAGTTTTCAACAAATTTTTCAATTCTCCATAATCATAATCCCAGTCTAATATGATATTTTCTCCAGACTCTTCTACTCGATATTGCGAGACTGGAGGTAATGGATCTTTTTGTTCTTCTTTTGTAATTTGAAAAAAATTTGTAAAAAATATTGTTTCTTTTCGTAAATAACAATACCAAAGAGCTTCATCACCTTTATATGTTTCAAAAGTATAAACTCTATTAATAGGATCCCATGTCCAATTAATTTCTTGATTTTTTACAGCATGTCCAAAAATTGGCATAATTTCAGATTTAATTTGTGATGCTGTTTGTGTAACAGAATTAAATTTTGCAACTTTAACTTTTACAGAACTTTCTTCAATTTCTAATTTAGAAAGAGGATAAATATTTTGAATAGTTTCACTATCATAACCATCCATACAAGTAAGCATGCTTTCTGTTACAGGACCTTCATATTTATTTATTTTTGGAGTAATAAAACTGGCAAGAAAACTTTTATTTTCTTTAACTGTTTGTTTTTCGTCTTGTAATAAAAAAGTAAGAGTATCTTGTTTTTCTGGTATATTTACATCATTTATTACAAATATTGAAGATATACCCAATATTCCAAGCATAACACTTATACCTCCCGCTATCTTATGTTTTAAATTTTGTATTTGTTTCATATTTTTTTTATTATTATAAAATTTCAGATAAGTATATCAGATTATTTATAAATAAAAAATATTATTTTTTTTGAAATTTTATCAATTTTTCAACAGTAAAAATTTTAATTCCTGTTTTTTTTGATATCTTTTTTAAATCAGGCAATCTTGCCATTGTTCCATCTTTATTTAAAATTTCACAAATAACCCCAACTTCTTTCATATTTGAAAGTTTACATAAGTCAATAGTTGCTTCGGTATGTCCAGCCCTTTTCAATACACCACCATCACTTGCAAGCAATGGAAAGATATGACCAGGACGAATAAAGTCGTCTGCTTTTGACTTTTCATCAACAATTTTTAATATTGTATTTGCTCGTTCTTGTGCAGAAATTCCAGTTGTAAAACCATCTTTTGCATCTACAGATACTGCAAAATTACAAATTTCATCATTGTTATTTTCTACCATAGCATGAAAATTTAAACGTTTCGCAATTGAAGAAGAAACAGGAACACACAGCAATCCACGCCCCAATGTAATAAATAAATTTACTAAATCTGGTGTTATTTTTCACGATTTTCTGCATCTAAAACAATAACAGGGTTTCCATTTCTAAATTCACTAATAACTTCTTCTACTGATATACTCATAAAATTATAAAAAAAATTTTTATCCAAAAACACTCAATTCAAAACTAATATGTTCTCCGTCTATATCTAATTTCACAATTTTTTCTATATCTTTAACAGATTTAATAAACTCAGACTCTGGTATACTCTGACGATTAACTGTTAATGTCTCATGATCAATTACATCTCCAAATTTTTCATATGCTTTGGTAATATTTTCTGAATCCGTAGAAAATTTTACAGAAATTCTGTCAGAAATTTGGAATCCTGAACTTTTTCGTCCCTCTTGAATACCTCGAATTAATTCTCGAGAAAGCCCCTCTAGCATTAATTCTTTAGAAATTTCTGTATCTATCAAAACCACAGCATCTCTATTTCCATCACCTTCAATTCCCTCGGCTGTTTCAAATCCAAATTCAAATTCATTTAATTCTGGATTTCCAGATAAAATTTCGCCAGCAAGTGCAATATCCCCATTTTCCAAAATTTCAAATTCTCCAGCTTTTCCAGCTTTTATTACTTCTTGTGTTTTTTTCCCAAATCGTTTTCCAACAACCCGTGCATTTGCTTTCACAATTTGTTTTGCAAGACCTTCTAAGTTATCTAACATAACAACTTCTTTCACATTTGATTCTTCTTTTAAAATTTCTAAATCTGATTCTGTAAAAATTATTTTTCCAGAAAGTGCAAATGAAAGTTTTGCCAAAGGTTGTCTCAATTTAATTTTCTTTTTTGCCCTGATAGATGCCCCAAGTTTAATAGTATCTCGTAATAAATTTATTCGATCTGAAAGTTTTTCATTTAAAAATTCTGATACTGAATCAGCAAGATTTTGTAAATGAACAGATTCTGTTTTTTCTGCACCAGATGCACAATTTTGCCAAAGAGTTTCTGCAAAAAATGGACAAACCGGAGCAAGTATTTTTGCAATATTTTTTAAAACAAAATGTAATGTTTCATACCCAGATTTTTTTTCTACACTCATTCCACTTTCCCAAAATCTATCTCGAGACCGTCGCACAAACCAATTTGTTAATGAATCTACAAAAGCAGGAATATTTCGAAGTGCATCGTCTAATTTATATGCTTCAAAATTTTCTGTAAATTCTGCTCTCATTTTTTCATATTCCGATAAAATCCATGCATCTAAATCTGTTTTAGGTTCTAATATATTTGTTGCCTGCCAGCCATCAATATTGGCATATGTAGAAAAGAATGCGTATACATTTTGCAATGGAAGAAGAATTGTTTTTACAATTTCTTGCACTCCATTTTCTGCAAATCTAAAATTTTCTGCTCGAACTACTGGTGACGAAAGCATATAAAATCGCATTGCATCAGCTCCATATTTATCAAAAATTAAATTAGGATCAGGATAATTTTTCTTTGATTTAGACATTTTCTGCCCATCTTCTGCTAAAACTATTCCATTTGTAATAACATTTTTATAAATATTTTCTCCTGTTAAAGCACACCCCAAAACATGCAATGTATAAAACCACCCTCGTGTTTGGTCTAATCCTTCGGCGATGAAATCGGCTTGAACTGGTTGAGATGAAAAGTTATTAACTAGTTTTTTCCCATAAGGAATAGTATTTTCCATTGGTTTTTTATCTGGAGTCCAAAAATTTTTTTGATAATTATTTTTTTGATAAAACAGTAAAACTTTTTTATTTGCATTTAAAACAATTTCTTCAAAACCTTGGTTTTGTAAAAATTTTTCTAATTGATGCAGTGCTATTTTCCCAAATCCTTTTTGTTGAAATTCTTTTTTTATTCCGAATAATCCTAAAAATATTCTTTTATCCGTTTTTGGATATAAAAAAGCCATACCAATTACTTGATTTTCAAAAATAAAAACTTTTTTTATTGCATCTTTTCGTAATTGATCAGGATGATTTGGATCATATTTTAATTCTAGATTATAAATTTCAATAATTTCATTTCCAGCAATTTGATGATAATCTTCAATTTCTTTTTTTGTTTCAGGAGTTTTCATTTCTAATTTTTCTTCTACATTTTTCATTTTCTGAAAATGCACTCCCCTACTCGCATATGGCATTGCTCCACTTTCAAACCAGCAGTCCAAAACTTCTGGAATTCGTACCATTTTTGACGCAGAATTTCCTGCATCTTGACTTTCTTGTAATAATTCTATAAAATTCTCGTAA
>CAZDZQ010000048.1:0-16038 GCA_964509985.1 uncultured Candidatus Peribacteria bacterium | reverse complement strand
TTGTTGTAAATGTTTTGGAAAAACTTTGCCTGCTATCGCTCCATACACTTTGTAATTTTTGAACGAAGGATGAAGTCTTGGAAATTTTTCTATTTGGCTTTCTATCTGTTTAAAAACTTTTTTTGTTACTTTGTTTTTTACTTCTACCAAGCCAACAGATTTTCCATTTTCCAAAAAAATATCTATTTGTAGTTCTTCTAAATCTTTTGTTCTGGATACATTTCTATCTACAAAATCAAATTTTATATCACCCAACACAGGTTTTCTTTGCAATGATGTATAAAAAAATGTTTCAGTATCTTCTCCTATAGATTTATTTACTCCTTGAATATTTTTTGTGAGTTCTTTTACTATTTTATCGGTTTCTTTGATTTGCTCGTTAGTTTCTTTCATCTGCTCGTCGGTTTCAGCAAATTTTGCAGATAACATTTTATCTGTTTCGGCAAATTTTTTATCGGTTTCTTTCATCTGTTTACTGGTTTCCTTTTGAGTTTTAGCAATACTATTAATTAATGCCAATATTTTATCATATTCTTGATTTTGTTGTGTCGTCATTATTTTTTATTAAAAAATAAATTTTTATATTTTTATAATATCATATATTTTACTTTTTTTCTAGTGTATTTCCCCCGTAGGGGCGTACCCTTGTGGTCGCCCTTTTATTCTGTTTATTTTGGACTCATCACCTCCACATGATCGCCTTGTTGCACCAATATAAAGACACTCTTTTTGCGAGATATCTTTTTTAAGAAAAACTCATCAAAACCCTTGAACTCTTTGATAAAATTGATATAATAAGCATGATTTAAATATCAAAAAGTTTTTGATATTGAGTTCCTCTTGTTTAGAAATAGCTTTAAACAAGCCTTCTCAATTCTTTTATATTGAAAAATATAAGCCAAACTTTTATCGACTAAGGAATTTTTATTTATATATTATGCTAGTATCACTTGAAGAACTTGCTCAAAATGCAGTTCACTTTGGACATAAAACGTCTCGATGGAATCCAAAAATGAAAAAATATATTTACTCTGCTACAAATGGAGTTCATGTATTTGATCTAAATAAAACAGCAGAAGGATTAAAAAACACTGTTGTAGAATTAGAAAAACTTGCGAAAAAAGGAAAAACAATTTTATTTGTTTCTACAAAACCTCAAACAAAAGTAATGCTTGAAGAATTTCGAGAATCTACTGGATATCCAATTGTTGTAAATAAATGGGTTGGTGGAATGATGACAAACTTTGAAACTATCAAAGGACGAATTAAAAAAATGAAAAATATTGAAACAATGATCACAACAGGTGAAGTTGATAAATATACAAAAAAAGAACAATCTAAACTTCGAAAAGAATTAGAAAAACTTCAAGATGCGTTTGATGGTATTAGAGATCTTCACAAAGCTCCAGATGCAATGTTTATTGTTGATGGAAAAAGAGACATTAATGCTATTAAAGAAGCTCAACGATTAAATATTCCTGTTCTTGGAATAGCTGATACAAATGTTAATCCTGATGATTATACTACCTTAATACCTGCTAATGATGATGCCATTTCGTCTCTTGCATATATTCTTTCTTTTGTATTTGAAGCAGCTGATAATAATCCTAAATATACAAAATAATTATTATTTTAATTATTAAAAATTTAAAAAAACAGAGAATTAATTATTCTCTGTTTTTTTATTGTATATAATATTTGTTATAATCTCGTTACATACTATTATTTCTATAAAAAAAAAATAAAATATATATGAACACAATATACTTAGGACTTGGCTCTAGCCTTGGAGATAAAGAAATTATCATGAAAAAAACTTTAATTGAAATAGAAAAATGGGGAGAAAACTTTAAAAGTTCTTCTTTTTTTTATTCTGAACCATGGGGAGGAGTCGCACAAAATCAGTTTTTAAATACAGCCTGCAGAATTGATATAAAAAATATTTCCCCAGAAGAATTATTACAAAAAATTCATGCATTAGAACTAAAATTTAACAGAACAAGAACTATAAAATGGGAAGATAGAACATTAGATATTGATATTTTATTGTACGGAAATCAACACATACAAACAAAAAAACTTATAATTCCACATCAATATCTATTGGAAAGAGACTTTGTATATACACCTTTACTTGAGATTTTTGAAAAAAAATATTCATATGAAGATTTAAAATCATATATAAATATTATAATTAAAAAATAAATAATCTATAATATTAAAAAGTTCATGATATAATATTTTTATGATATCTTTAAAAAATACATTTTCGGGAATAAAAGGATTTTTAGTAGGATTTTTTCTTATACTAAGCATAATATTTATTTATATATATTATAGCTTTTTTTATTTTTCATTTTTTATACCAGCATTCAATCAAATAAATAAAAATGAAAGCACAGTATTAATAACTTTGCATAACGAAAGCGAATTACGCCCAAATTTAGGATTTCTTACAGGATTTATTTTGTTACAAAAAAACAAAGAAGGAATATTCAGTATGGAATTTCATGATTCTTATGATATATCAGCACCAAAAAAACCAATAATCGCACCAGATATAATAGAAAAAAATTTTTCAGCAGATTCTCGATATCAAGGCTGGGTATTTAGAGATAGCAATTTCAATATGCAATATTCTCAAAATGCAAAAAATGCAATTGCTTTTTTACAAAATGACAAGAGATATAAAACTTTAAATATATCCGCTGTAATATCACTAGATATGCATGCAATAGAAGAAATTATAGACACAATTGGTGGAATAAATTTTGAAAATAAGATTATTTATGGAAACAATTTTTTTTCTGTTTTAGAGTCAAAAGCAAAGCAATTTGATAGATCTGACGAAAATGCATGGAAAAACAGAAAAGGAAGCATAAAGCCATTGGCAATTGCTATTATAAAAAAATGTATAACCAGTGTTTTTGCATGGAAGGATATTTCAAACACATTAAAATCTTTATTTGCAGACCAGCATATATTGTTTTATTCTCCTCAGCCAAATATTCAAAAAATATTTTTAGACAATGGAATATCTGGAAATATTAATTTACATGAAAACAATATTCCATGGGGCCTAAATATTGCAAATATTGGAGGAAAAAAAGGCGATAGATATATAGAAAAAAATATAAAATCAGTATTCTCAATTGATAAAAATGGAAATATAGTTGAAAAATTAAAAATACAATTTTCGCACAACGGAACCAGAAATCTTCATTCTGATAGATATTTTGGATATATAAGAATTGTAAAACCAAAAAATTCAAAACTTATATCTTTTTCTAAAAATAAAAATTATATAAATACACCAACTTCACACACCGAAAGCTTTCCAAAGACTTCAGAATTTGATTTTTTCTTTTTTATTGATCCGTCGTCTCAAGAAAATTTAGAATTAATATTTCAATACCCCCCCCATATTAACGTAGAAAATCCCCCAATAACCTTTGATATTTTTACACAACCAGGAATTGTAAAAATGCCAACTCAATTTATTTTTCAAGCCTTTGCCGATTCTCAAATAAAGATTGATAATTGTAAAAATACAGAATATGCAGAAAATATATCTTCATGTTTTTTTACTGCCCCAAAAACTCCAAAAACAATTACAATTACAAAAAAAGCAGATACAACACTTCCAATCTTTGAAGATGTTATATTTTTAGAAAATGGTAAAAAAATAAAAATTCAATTTTCAGAAGAATTAAATCCCATAAAAAAAACAGATATATTTATAGTAAATAAAACTGAAAATATAAACATACCAATTACTTCTATAGAAAATAAAACACGCTCTATTGAAATCACTTTAAAAACAGCTTTATCATCTAAAAATAGAACTTTTTACAATGTTTTAATAAATAAATTATCAGATATTTCTGGAAATAGTTTTGATATATATAATACGGTTATTGCATATCCAAAATATAAGTAAAGTATAAAATTGAGAAATATCGACATTTTTAGCTTTTTTTGTTAAAATAGAGATAATTATTAGTTAATTTCATCATTATGATTTTATCACTCGACGCAGATATACAAGCAAGATCTTCATTTGGAGATATTATTCGGTCTCAACGCTCTTTTACTCCTGAAGGATTTTCTGAAAAAGTTTGGATTATTTTTGAAGGAAATAAAACAGGACAAGAATTATTTGACGAAGTTTGCGAGCAAGTATTTGAAGAAATTTTTGAAAATGCAAAAGAAAGTGTTGATTCCCCAATTGCTCGATTTGAACGAGCTATGAGAAAGTTAAATAAAAAAATAGATACAGATGTTCGCCTCCCTGAAAATTTTTTATTTGAAAATTCTTTTGCTATTTTATTATCAGTAGATAATGAAATTCATTTTACAACCCTTGGAAATTCAGAAGTTTATTTTGTGCGGTCTGGAAAAGTTATGCATGTTTCAGATGGAATTTCTGCCCAAACACTTTCAGATGAACTCTTTTTAAATGTTGCCTCTGGAGAATTACAAGACGGAGATGTAATGATTTTTTCAACATTAAAATTGTTAAAATATATGACTCATGCACAAATGCAAGAAATTGCAGAAAATGATTCTCATGAGATAATTGCAACATTAAATGAATTTATTGATATAAAAGAAGGTGGGGTATCGGGTTGCATTGTTGCACATGGAGCCCCTCCTCTTCCATTTGAAGAAACTATTTTACATGAAAATTATCTTACTCAATCTCAAGCACATAATTCAAGTTCTATATTTGCACCAATTGGTAAATTTTTTACACAACTAAAACATAAAGTTGAAGGAAAAATTCCTCAAGAAATTTTATTCTTGGGTGTTGGTATATTGTTCTTATTTTTAGTTTGGTCTGGAATTGGAATACTTTCGAGCGGAGCAAGTGGAGACACTCAAAAATACAAAACACTATTAGAAGAAATTAACACAGAAATTGGAACAGCAAATTCTATTATTAGAGATAATAGAGAAGAAGAAGCATTGGTTTTTTTGGCAAAAACAAAATTAAAAGCAGAAGATGCATTACAAAATTCAACATTTCCAGCAGAAAGCCAAAGATACTTAAATAAAATAGTGGAAATGGAAGACGAGATAACAAATACAACAAGAATCTCAGGAAATGCATTTGCAGATATTTCAACAAAAAATCCAAAAGATATTTTAAATGGAGTTTTTATATTTGACAAAGAACTCTATTCTTTTAGTGCTAAAAACTTATATAGAATTGTAGGAAAAAATATAGAAAATGTTATTTCTTTAAAAGAAGAAGAAGAGGTTATAAAAGCAACTCCTTTAGAAAAAAAACAACAAATGGTATTTTTGACAAAAAGAGGAGCATTACTAGAAGTTTCAAAAACAGAGACTTCATATGCAAAAACAGACGATGCTGCAAGCTGGAAATCAAATGCAAAAAACATAGGATTTTATGATAGAAATATTTATATTTTATCGCCAGAAAATAATGAAATATATAAATATAAAAGAGGACAAGACACATACTCTAAACCATCTGCATATAACAAAACATCAGATTTACACGATGCATTAGACCTTACAATAGACGGAAGTATATTTGTATTAAAAGAAAATGGTGTAGTTTTAAAACTATTAAAAGGAGTAGAACAAGATTTTGAGCTGAAAAAAACACCGAAAAACTTTAATTCAGTAACCGAAATTTTAACATCCGTAGACTCTGATTTATTACTATTTTTATCTCCAACAGAAAAAACAATATTTGTATTTAAAAAGAATAAAAATAGCGCTGTATACACAGAACAAATTGTTATAGACACAGAAGATGAAGAGCTCTCTGGGCTCACTTTAGACAATGAAATACACAGAATAATAGTAAGTGGAAAACAAAAATTATACGAAATTCCTCTTATTACACAATAATTATTTAATTTTTAATGAGTAATGAAATCTTTTTTTGCAAGCGTTATCTCAAACAAACAAATCGCTCAAGATACTCACCATATAACCTTTTCTACAGATCCAAATATCCATTTTACAGCTGGTCAATTTTTTAATATTAAATTAAAAAATCCTGATAATTCTAGTAAAATGCCTTTTATTTTTAGAGGATATTCCGTTGCTTCTTCACCTAAAAAATTACCCATTTTTGAATTATGTGTAAAAGTTGTAAAATTTAAAGATAAAGATTCTGGAGAAGAAAAAAAAGGAATAGGTTCTGGATTTTTAGGAAAACTGAAAGCAGGTGAAAATGTAGAATTCATAGGACCATTTGGTCATTTTTTGAAAAAATCACCAGAAAAAAAAACAGTAATGCTGGCAACAGGAACAGGAATTGCACCAATGAGAGCTATTTGTGAAGAATTATCTGAATTAAAATTTTCAACAAAAACTGTTTTATTATACGGAGTCTCTCAATCTCAATTTATTTGTTATAATAATTTTTTTCAAAATTTAGCAAATATTTATAAAAATTTCGAATATAGATTATTTATTTCCAGAGAAACAGATGAAAAAATAAAAAGTCTAAAACAAGATAAAATATATAAAGATACAAATATATCAAAAGGAAGAATAACTCGTTATTTAGAAAAGATACCAACCGAAGATTGCAAAAATACAGATTTTCTTATTTGTGGAAATCCTGCTATGGTAAAACAGGTAAAAACAATTTTACAAGAAAATAAAAATGTTGAAAAAACAAATATTATTACCGAACAATATTAAAATATATTAATTTATAAAAATATGAGTGCTTTAAAAAAAATATTAATTACAGGAGGTGCAGGATTTATTGGTTCTAATTTTGCCAATATTCATAAAGAAAATTATAAAATTGTAGTACTTGACAATCTATTTTTAGGAGATAAAGAAAATTTAGATAATCATGAAAACATAACTTTTATAGAAGGTGATGCATGTAACCCCGAAGATTTAAACAAATGCTTAGACATACTTGAAGGAGATGTAAACTTTGTTGTTCATTTTGCAGGAACATCTTCACAACCAATGTTTAATGGAGATGGATTTGCATGGGGATATACAAATGCCATTTCAAGCTTTGTGCATACTCTTGAATGGGCAAGAAAAAAAGGAGCTACAAAATTCCTTTATGCTTCCACTTCATCTTTATATGCAAACAACCCTCTTCCTTTGGTAGAAACTCAAGTAGTAACACCTCCAAATCATTATGCGGTAACAAAACATGTATATGAAGAATGTGGAGCTTGTTACAACAAAGTGTATCCAGAAATGGATATTGTAGGATTTCGATTTATGTCTGTTTATGGACCAAACGAAGAAGCAAAAGGAGTATATGCTAATTTAATTTCTCAATTTGCTTGGGATATTGGACGAGATTTAGCTCCTGTTATTTATGGTGATGGTACGCAAACACGAGATTTTACAAATGTAAAAGATATTGTTCAAGGAATTACACTTGCTATGGAATCTGAAAAAAAACTAGGTGCCGATTACTTTAATATAGGGCTTGGAAAATCAACATCATTAAATGATATTGTAAATGCTTTAAATAAAGCTTTTGGAAAAAACATAAAACCAGAATATATTGAAAATCCCATAAAAGAATCATATATTCAAGATCAATATGCAGATATTTCAAAAATACAAAACATACTAGGATTCAAACCAACTATTACCCTTGAAGAAGGAATTCAAAATCAAGTAGATAATTTAAGGCTTGAAAAAGTAAAAAAAACAAGTAGTGACGACTTTAGATAATAACAAAAAAGCAGATGATTTTATCATCTGCTTTTTTTATTATTTAGTTTAAAGGTTCTAAAACTTTTAAATTAATTCGTTCATTATTTTGAGAGCCAATCATTCGAAGCAATGTTCTAATAGATTGAATTGTTTTTCCTTCTCTTCCTATCAATCTCCCCATATCAGAAGATGCAACTTGTAATTCATAAAGAATTCCTAATTCATCAACTGTTTTCACAATATTAACAGAATTTGAATCCTCTAATATAACATTAAGAGTATACTCTAAAAAATTTTGAGATCTATCAATCATAAACAATAATTATAAGTTCTTACGCTTCTTCAGAATCAGCTTCTGCGGCTTTCGCAGCTTCTTCCTTTGTTGGTTTTGTAACTCGTTTTTCAACAAATTTTTCTAAACCTTTCATTCCTTGTTTAACAGCTAATCGAGCAACTGTTTGAGATGGTTGAGCTCCATTTGAAATAAAGTATTCTATTCTATCTGTTTTTAAAACAACATCTTTTTTTATAGGATCATAATGTCCTACAATTTCAATAAATCGTCCTTGTACAGCTCGAGCTTTTTCCGCTACAACAATTCTGTAAAACGGTCTATTTCGTCGCCCTTTTCTTTGAAGTCTAATTTTTAACACTTACTTTAAAATTAAAATATAATATAAATTCGACCTCTATTTTCCCTTAATATACTCTTTTCGTCAATAGATTGTGAAAAACATTATTAAAACACTTTTTTTTGCATAACAATTCTACTATACTTATAATAAAATTAATTTTTTAAATATTATATTTTAATACTTATGAATACATATTCGTCAGAAATACAGCAGTTAATTACAGATATTAATAAATTAAAAAAACAAAAAAATGCTATTATTTTGGCTCATAATTATATGAATCCAGAAATTTTTGAAGTAGCAGATAGTATTGGTGATAGTTTTGAGCTATGTAAAGCTGCACAAGAAATAGACTGTGAAACTATTGTTTTTGCTGGAGTTCACTTTATGGCAGAGGCTGCAAAATTGTTAAACCCAAACAGAAAAGTTCTGCTTCCTTCTCTTTCTGCTGGATGTTTCATGGCGGACACCATCAACGCAGAAGGTTTAAAAAGAGTAAAAGCACAATATCCAAACGCTCCAGTTGTGGTATATATGAATACAAGTGCTGCAGTAAAAGCACTTTCAGATTCTACACTTACATCTTCAAATGCTGTAAAAGTGGTAGAAAGTTTTACAGAAGATACTTTGATTTTTGCTCCAGATAAACATTTATGTGAATATGTTCAATCTCAAACAACAAAAAAACTTATTCCTTGGCAAGGATTTTGTCATGTTCATACAAATATAAGCCCTAAATTTATTCAAAAACAAAAAGATAAATATCCTGATGCTCATGTTATTATTCACCCAGAAACTCCAAAAAGATGCACCGATTTAGCAGATCACATTTGTGGAACAGGAGGAATGAGCAAATATATAGCAAATAACCCAGAAATAAAAACATTTTTAATTGGAACAGAAGAAGGTATGACCAATAGACTTCAACGAGATTTTCCAGATAGAAAAATTATATCTCTTATGGGTTCATGCATTAATATGAAACAAATTTCTTTAGAAAATATAAAACGTGCACTAGAAAATAATACATATGAAATTAATGTAGATGCTGATATTTTTAATGATGCTCAAAAATGTATGACAGAAATGATGAGAAGAAGTAAATAAAAACTTGCAAGAAATCATAAGAAGTAAAAAAAATTAACAAAAAAACTCTCAAAATTATTGAGAGTTTTTTATTATTAAAATTATCATTTTACCTATTTTTGTAAATATAAATAATTTAATTTTATAAATTCAGCACGAGTAATTTCTGCATCCACTTTATAAATATTTTTATCTGTTAAAGATATAAGATTTTCTGATAATGCCCATGCTAAATAGGGTCGATACCAAGCGTCTTTTTTAATATTAGTATATTTATCATCTAATATATATTTTGAAATATCAACTTTGGCAGATCTTGAGATAATTACTAATGCTTCTATATTTGAAAGAGAATTTCCTGCTTTAAACTCACCATCATCATATCCTGTAATAATTTTATTTTCTACTGCAGAAATCACAAATTTTTTAAACCAAGCATCTTTTTCAATATCTGGAAATTTTAAATTTTCTTTTTTATTTTTATATTTTGGATAAAATCCATTTATTACAATTTTAACAGCTTCTGCTCTATTTAAAGATTTTTTTGGATAAAACATCACACCTTTTTCTGTTTTGGTTCCATTTATAATTCCTCTTTTTGTAAGTTCCAAAATATATTTATCAGTAGTATCTAAGTATATATTTTTTTCTTCTATTTCTTCTATTTCTTCTATTTCTTCTGATTGTGTTACTTTTTTTAAATTATATGATAATTCAATTTTACAAGGATTATAATATGAAGAATTTACAGATTCTGCAAAGAGAATAATATTATTATTACCATATTTTAATTTCTTATCTTTTAGTTTTTCATCTTTTATATTTACAATTACAGAATATGATTTATCTTTATTTTCTGTAATTAAAATAGCATCAGATTCTAATAGTGAATTGTTTACTGAAACTTTTAATGTTGATTGTTTTAATTTTGCTGAAACAGTAAATGTTATTTTTTCTGCATTTACAAATTCTGTATTTTTAGCAGGAAAAATATTTGAAATAATAGGTCTACATGAAATAGGTGAAACTGAACTTCCAGAAGAAGAAAATGATGATCCACCACCTCCTCCTCCAGAGTGAGTAGAAGTAAGAACATTTTGCCCACCAGTTCCTTTACTGATAACACGCACAAGTCTTGATGCAGTAGAGCTATTCCCTGCTATATCTGTTGCGGTATACACAATCGAATATTCTCCAATAGTATTAATATCTATATTATTTTTAGTGCTTACAGTACAAGAACCAATAGCATCAGTACAAACGGCACCAGTATCTGTATATACACTATCCTGACGAACATATGATTCTCCTGAATTTATAACAATAGAAGGAGGTGTTAAATCTATAATAAAAATTGAAATATTAAGAATGTCAGAAATATTTCCAGTAGCATCTTTTACATATATTCCACATGTTGAATATGTATTTTCAGAAAGTGTATTTAATGTAATTTGATTATTGCCAACCACTGCATTTATAAGCCCAGAAGAACACCCTCCAGAATATGTAATACTTCCTTCTTCATCTGTAGAAAATGTGTAAGAAGGAGTTGTATCTTTTGTTGGAGTTACAATTTTTGTAACTTCTGCCAATACCGGTTTTATTGTATCTATAACAACTTCAGAACTATCAGAAACTGACGATATTTCTATTAATGATGTTTCATTTCCAGCGATATCAAATTGTCCAATTTCAATTTTTGCTTTTCCATTTATGTCAGTGTCTTCAACAATATATTTTGCAAGAAATGTTGTATTATCCCCTGATGGATTTGTAACAGTTGCTGTTTTTTCTGCAATTTTTACTGTTGGGAAATCTTGAACTTCTTCATTTGTTGTAAATTCTAGCGTAATTTCATCTCCTGCTTTTGCTTTTGCAATATCTGTACTGTTTGAATAAATTTTTTGAACAGAAGCAACAGAGTTTACAGTGTCTATTTCAACTTTTGAAAGAGGAGATCCTGTTGTAGCCACAACATGAGAAGATACTTCATTTCCAACAATATCTGTAAAAACTATATCTATAGATGCCTCACCATTCGTATCACTATTTACTACTGTATATTTTGCCTCAAATGTTTTTTTATCTCCTGATGGATTTGTAACAGTTGCTGTTTTTTCTGCAATTTTTACAATTGGAAAATCTTGAACTTCTTCATTTGTTGTAAATTTCACTGTGATTTCATCTCCTGCTTTTGCTTTTGATTCTATATTTGATCCTGTATTTGCATTGTTTGACGAAATAACAACATCTGTACCAGTCGCTATTTCTGGTGCGGTTGTATCAATTTTTATATCACTTGTATTTTCTATATTTGAAGTCCCAAGTGTTGTTGTTGTAAGTGCATTCCCATATAAATCGAACGCATTTTGAGAAGTAATATTTACAACATTTAAATCATTAGTATCCTCAGATGAACCTGTTGCTCCGACTGTATATATTCCTGTAATTTTTGTTCCCACTATTGTATCTAAAACAACTACAGCACCATTATTTAATGTAATATTTACAGAAGATCCATTTCCTATTGTTGAATCATATTGAGCTATAATTGTAATATATTGATTTGGACCGTATGTATCATTTGCAGTAGAAGACGAAAAAGATTGTAATTCTGGAGCTGTAACATCTATTTCTATAACAAGAGTAGAAGACGAAATAGATTCATTCCCTGCTATATCTTTTTCTGTATACACAATACTATGATTTCCTTCAGAAAGAACACTTGCAGTAATGGTTTTATCTCCAACTGCAGTACATGTTACTTCTCCAATTTTTGTTGATCCATCATATAAAATAAGTGTTGAATCATCTTCTGTACATACTACATTAAAAGTAGGAGTTGTATCATTTGTTATATTGTCTGTGTTTACATCACCTGTATCAGAAGAATCTTCTAAATCTGCAGGTAATGATGGTTGATCAGGCTTTGTTGTATCTATATTTAAAGCATTTGTAGAGCTTAAATAGGAAACATTTCCTACTATATCTTTTGCCTCAACACATAAAAATTTTGTGTTATTATCTTCTGTCGAATACGTAATAGTATCTCCAGAAGTAAAATCTGTAGATGATGAAAAATCAACACTATCATCACATGTATTATTTGCCAATAACACATATTTATAACTACTAGAATCTTCATTCTCATCTGTTACTGTAATAATTACATCATCAGATTGAACTGGAGTTGCCGAAACATCATCTGTAAATGTTATTGTTGGAGATGTGGTATCTACTATTATATTTTGTGTAGGTGAGTATGGTGCAGTAAAACCTGTTATTTCATTGTCGTATTGATCGTAAAATGCAAGCTCTGTAAAAGAAAATTCACCATTTTGCCCCGCAAAAATAATATATGTTTTATTTCTTATTGCTTTATTTTCTGTTGAAAATGTAAAATTTTCTGTTTCTAAATCTGTAGTTCCTCCAATAGAAAATTTTGCATTATTTCCAGATTTCCATGTATCTTTTGGATTTAAGTTAAGGGTAATATTAATATTATCTCCTTTTTTTGCATAATATTTACCATTGTTTTTAATCCCTCCAGATATTTCAATAGAGCTAAATTCAGGTTTTGTACTGTCTATGCTTACCTCAGAACTATATGTAAATGTTGCACCACTATCATTTGCCTTACAAACTATTTTTGTATCATCTTCTGTACATGTAATATATGCATTTGTATTCGCTTTTGTTTGCAAATCTTCAACTATTGTTTTTACAGAATCTGCATCAATAGTTGTATAAATATAGTCAATATCACTAATAGTGATTTTATATTCTGAATTTGCAGCTGTTGCTTCTTCTGGAATAAATTCTACAATTTGCGGATTGCTAGCATCTGCACTTTGCGTTTCTGTTGCAACTATTGCATCATTTGCAAAAGCAATAGAAGAATAAAATATACTGATAAAAGTCAAAAATATTTTGTTCAAGAGGTTTATAATTCTTTGGGTGATTTTCATAAAAAAATAATAATAATATTAAAGTATGCAAACCTTAACACAAAAAAATAAAAATATAAAAACGTTTTATAAACTTAAAAATAAATTTTCTAATATCAATCTTTTATTTCCATTTTGTTGCAAATGAATAATTGATTTATCTATTTTTTCTAAAACTTCTATTTTTTTTAATTCAAGATTTTTAAGATTACTTCTATTTACCAAAAGTAATAATTCTAAAAATTCTAAAATTTCAGATATTTGTAATTTCGCAAAAATTTCAGCTTTTTGCATTTTTTCTAAATTTGTCATTTTTTCCAATTCTAGAACTTCTTTATATTTTTCTTTTTTTTCTGTAAAAAAATCTTCATTTTTTCTCATTTTCTCAAAAATTTCACTTTTTCCTGCTGACAACAATATCAACATTTTTTGTTCATTTTCAGAGTAAAATTTTGTATTTTTATCTGGATTATTTAAAACTTCTTGCATTTCTTGTGGCGAAAGCAAAGAAAAATTTTCTGTTCTACATCGAGAAGTTATAGTAGATAAAATTTTAAGCGGAGCAGATGTTGTTAAAAAGAAAAATGTTTTTTGTGGTGGCTCTTCCAATATTTTTAAAAATTTATTACTGGTTGGAATTGTCATTCTTTCTATATCTCTAATAATTACAATTTTAGCATTTCCATCAACAGTTTCATATAAATGTTTTGTTGCAGATTCGATATCTTCAACTCCTATTTTATCACTTTTTTTCTTTGATTTTTTTCGTTCAAATTGATTAAACGATGCATTATTTTTTGCAGAAATTTCTTCTAAAGTATTTACGCCTTCTTTATATAATTCGTCTATTGTAACCAAATATGGAGAAATTGGATTTTTATTATTTAAAATCTTTTTTGCTAAATGCAATAAAAAATTATATTTTCCTGTATTTTTTGGACCTGAAATTAAAAGAGCATGTGGCATATTTTTTTGCACAATACTATTTATAATTCGTTGTTTTGTAGTAAAATTTCCTAAATGTTTATCTGTATAATTTTCCATAATTATTTTTTTAATCATAACGATTGCAATTGAGCGTTTATAAGAACACGCCCTATTCTTCCATTTTCATCATTAAATGGGTGTCTTGTTTCAAATTCAAGATGAAAATAAGCAATTTTTTGAATTTTCTACAACATTTGAATTATATACCATTTCAGAAGTTTCTGAAATTTCCACTTCTTTTAATATTGTGAGCAAAGACTCTTTATTTTCTTTTTTTTATAAATCATAAATCGTTAATTCTTGCGTTAATTGTATATAATTAACGATTTTTTGTCAAAGTGGTCAAATGAAACCTTGAATGTTCGAGTTTAAATATATAAAAGAAAATAATAAAATTTGTATTACAGTGAATACATATTAAAAAGATTTAATTAATCCATTCTATTCAATTTTTTATGCCACAATAATTTTTTCAATAATTCTATACATCTTACAATTACAGCTCTTTGTTCTTCTTTAAAACTTTGTTGATATTTTTCAAAAAATCGAAGAGTTTTTATAGTAAGAACTTTTTTTGCACTATAACATTTTTTCATTCTTTCAAAGTTTTTTCCTAATTTTTTCCATTTTTTTTTCTCTTCAGCATCTTCTGTTTTTTCTAACAAAAATTCATATTGAGAAAAAAATCTTTCCCTTTCGCTTTCAAACCGTTGCTGTGAAATAATTACAGGCAAAAAATTGTTATAAAAAAAAGTAATAAAAGAGTAATAAAAAATATACATTTTATCAACATAGATTGACATAAATCTAAAATAAATGTAATAATTATACAAAAAAATTGACACTATTTTTATATAGTAGTACAATCATATGATTTATTTTATAAAATTATATATATGCCAATAAATGAAAAAAAAGCAGTAGAAACTATTAATGACCAAAAAATAGATTCTATACAAATAACTATTACAAATGGTATTTTAAAAGAAGCACAAGAGTTACAAAGATACTTTAAAAAAGACAAGTTCTCAGATTTAATTCTTCAATCATTATCTGTTATGAAAGATATTAAAAAATTTCAAGAACAAGAAATAGGAAAGAATAAGTAATTTATGATGTAAAATGTCCGTACCTAATAAGACAATAACATTGGATCAAGAAACAATACCAAAGTTAACTGATATTAAATTTACGAAATTGATGTTAGAAAATTTATCAGAAAGCATGTCTCTTCGTAATAAAATTACTGAAGTTATTCTTGAAGAATTAAAAAAAGACGGAGAAATGAGAAATTACATAATTAATAATATTAATGCAGGTGTTATTAATTCAAAAGTAGATGAATCAGTAAAAAACTATATAAAAACGATTGCTTGGTGGGGTACAATTATATTCTTTATAATCGTTGCATTATTAGGATATATAATAAATGATTATTTAAATGATTTTAATGAACTAAAAGATATAGTAAGTAACATAAGAAAAATCTAATCTTCCGATTTTTTAGATCTATATTGTAATGCTTCGGCGACGTGATGTGTTTCGATATTATCTGAAAGTTCTAAATCTGCAATAGAGCGAGCCACTTTTAAAATTCGATGATAACTTCGTGCAGAAAGTCCAAATTGTGTAACCGCATGATTCAACAACATTTTTGAATCATCTGATAATTCACAAAAAACTTTTATTTCATCTGGACC
>CAZDZQ010000047.1:0-12456 GCA_964509985.1 uncultured Candidatus Peribacteria bacterium | reverse complement strand
GAAAGAACGGCTAATATTTTAAAAATTGATATTGATGAAAATGCGAGTAAAAAAATATCACTTGCATCTCGTTCAACTCCTAGAATTTCAAATAGAATTGTTCGTCAGTTGAGAGATTTTGCACATGCAGAAAATCAAGAAATTATTTGTAAAAATATTTGTAAAACAGGTTTTAAGGCTTTGGGTATAGATGATTTAGGTTTGGATGAGCAAGATAGAGAGTATTTACGATTGATAGTCGAAACATTTCAAAATAATCCTGTTGGAATTTCTACATTGTGTGCTGCTTATGCAGAAGAAAAAGAAACCATTGAAGAAATTATAGAACCATATTTATTGCAAAAAGGGCTTTTGATGAGAACTCCTCAGGGGCGAATTGTGACTGAAGCTGGAAGAAAAATTTTGTTGTAAAAAACAAAACATGATAGAATAGATACAAAAAATGTATTTTATTGAACAAAAAATGAAAGCTACTCCTATTCGAATAACACGAACTCCAGAATTATCTGATGTAATAAAGTCATTAAAAAAGTTTTATAAAGGAATGACCGAAAATGAAATTATCAAAAAAGCATTAATAGATGATTATAGACAAAAATTTCCATATAGGCATGAAAATTTTTCTGATTTAGAGTCAGAATCTTTAAATGCTTTAACTGAAATAAAAACTGGAAATTGTGTTGGTCCTTTTACAAAAAAAGAATCTTTGGATTATTTAGAATCTTTTATGCAAAAATAATATGAAAATATTTTATTCTAAAACTTTTGAAAAAGCATTTAAGAAATTAACGCAAAAAAAGCAACAAAAAATATATGATACTATTAAAATATTTCAAGATAATCCAACTCATGTGATTTTAAAAAATCATCAATTGTTAGGAAATAAAAAAGGGTTACGTTCTTTGTCTGCAGGTGGGGACTTACGTATAATTTTTATAGAAGAAAATGGTTATACAAAAATTCTTATGCTTAATGTAGGAAGTCATAATCAAGTTTATTAATTTTCTACAAACTCAAAAATAAAATCTTCTGAAAATTTATTATTATTAAATTGTTTGCAACATTTTTTGCAGGCAATTTTTTTTTGTTTTAAAAAAGTATTTTTTGGAAGTGTTTTTCTTTGAATTTCTGTTTTACAAATTTTGAAATTTTTACATCTTCCTGTGTATTTTAGTTTTGGAGTTATTACTTCGTTTCCATAGCATCGTTCTGGTTTTTGTCCTAATTCTATCATTTTTTCTTTCCAAATTTTTCCGTGTCCTGCGTTGTGTCCAGCTAAAGCATGAGCAATTTCATGAAGAAGTGTTTCTGTTACTTTTTCTTCACTATTTATTTCTGTTAAATATTTAGAAAGAGATATTATTTTTGTTGTGTAGTTACACATTCCAAATCTTTTTTTTGCACGGTCAAATTGAAATTTCCAATCTTTTTGTGAAAGTCCATGCAAGAATAATAATTCTTGTGCCAATATTTCTGCGTGAAACATATTCATGCTTGTTGTTGTAGAATTTTTAAAGTTTTTTGAAAGCTAATATTTCTATTTTTTTTTAGCAAAAAAAGTTTTTTATATATATTACTATTATTTCTATAATTACTATAATAATTATTATTATATTTATCTAAATTAATATATTTAATATATTTAATATATTTTTTTAGATCTAAATTTTTACTTATTTTACTTATTTTACTTATTTTACTTATTTTTATAAAATCTATGGCTGTGTCAAAATAATTTTTTAATGCTATATCAAAAATTATAATTTTTTTATGATTATGTTTTATATTTTGCTTATTATAATTTATTGAATTTATTAAAATATTTACAATATATAAAACAATAATTTTTTTAAATTTTTTATTGAGTAAAAACCATGTTTTTTGTGTATTAAAATTTTTATGATTTCCAGAATAAAATAATATTTTTTGTAGTTTTACAATATCTGTTTTTTCTATTTTATGAATATTTTTTACAAAATTATCTATATTGACGTATAAAATATATTTTTTGCAAAATTTTGTTGTTTGAATATTGTGAATTAGTTTTTTACAAAATGTAGTTTTTCCAGTTCCTATTTTCCCATAAACACAAAATATTTTCATGATTTTTATAAAAAATTTATCTACGAGGAAGAAATCCATGTTCAGTTCCATATTTCCAAACATGTTGATTTACCATTTCGCTTAATATATTTTCCATTTCTCCACTATCGGTAAGTCTTTGAAATTTTGTAAAATTCATTTTATATCGACGCAATGTTTGTTCTGCTTCTTGGGGATTTGGAATATTTTGAAAAATAGTTTTTCCTCCAGACATTGTTGCAATTTCAATCTGTCCATAATCAAAAATAGTTTGCAAAGCACCTTCTGTAGAAATATTTACTTCTTTCATATCTTCATATTCAATTCGAGAAGATTCTTTGTCGAATATTCCATGCCATTGAACATGAAGAATTGAATAATTTGTAATAAGCATTACATCAAAATACCAGTCTATAAAATGATATATAATCCAAGAAAGAGATAGTGTTATCCATCCGATTGCCCACCACCATGAATAGTTAAAGTTTAAATCATGAGCATATAAAATAATCCAAATTGGTAAAATTACTCCAATTATAATCCATGAAAATATTCGTTTCCAAATTTCTATTGAATGCCTATGGAATACTTCAAAGAGCTTTTCTCCGCTATCGAGATGTTCTTTGAAAAGATATTTTTGAACTAATAGCATTGTTATTGTTTAAAATTTTAAATTTTTTTTTTAAGTATTGTACAAAAAAACCGAAAAAATATATTTTTTATATCTTTTCAGTTTTTTTAGTATAAGTAAAAAAATTATTTACGAATTTCTAATTTTTCCATTAGTTTTGCAGCAGCTTCAGGTTGTTTTTCTTTATAATTTTTTAATAATTTTCGTCGTTTAGAAACCATTTGTAAAAGACCTCTTTTTGAATGTAAATCTTTTTTATTAATTTTTAAATGTTCTGCTAAATGAAGAATTCTTGCTGTTAAAATAGTAATTTGTACTTCGTACGAACCTGTATCTTTAGCGTGAAGTTGAGCATCTGTGATTAATTGTTTTTTGTCCATAATGTGGTGGGGTAAAATGTCGAGAAATTTCGCATTTTCAAAAGACTTCATTCTTTTGAAAAACCAAAAATCCGTATTATATAAAATGAAGAAAATATATATTTTTTATATAATTTATATAAAAATATTTGCTTCTCAAAAAATTATTACAAAATATAAAATATTAATCAAGGTTCTAGTCTTGATTTTTTTATATTTTAGTATGAATAAAAGTTTGGAAATAGTGAATAAATATGATAAAATGATATGAAGTATTTTATTTTTTTTATAAATAATAAATAAAATATAGAAAAAACTAACACATATAAATTATATAGTTATGCTAAATATTAAAAGTATATCAGCAAGTGTATCAGCACATATCTCAAATTTTATAAATAAATATTTTAAATATTTAATTTTATTTTTGTCGTTATTTTCAGAAATATTTATTTCTTCAGCATTTGCAAATTCAAATAATATAACAACATTGGCTTTTCAACATTGTGAAAATGATATTTGTAAAGATGTTGATAAATCTATTTTTACAAAAAAATTTACAGTTGGAGAAACTATTCCAATGCGAATTATTATTAAAAATCCAGAAAATGCTCCAATATTTTCTGTTCAAAGTTGGATAAAATACAATTCTTCAATTTTTTCTATAACAGGATTAAACGATGGTGAAAGTGATTTTGATCTTGCGGCACCAGGTGAATTTAAGGCTGTAAATTCTAAAGGTGAAATACGAATTGGAAGGGCAACAACAGGGTCTGCGCTTACGCAAAAAAAGGTAATAGTTGCTGATTTTTCTGTAAAAATAAAAAAAAATCCTAATTTATCAACATTTCAATTTATAGATTTTAAAGAAAATGCAATTGGAAAAACAGCAGTGGTAACAATTCAAAATAATATTCCTGCAAATATAGTGGAAAAAAAACCAAAAAATTTAGTTTTTAAAAACCTAAAATCATCGGCTTCATCTATAAAGGTAACCAATAATCAGCAGTCAATTTCTGTAATTAATAGTGATAATAATAATTATAAAGATGTAAAAATTAATTTAGAATCAAAAAATTCTAATAATTCAAATTCTGTAGAAGATGATGAAGCAACAGTTACTTCGTTGCCTCGTCCAACAGGTTTTAGAACTCGTACTTTTGAAAATGGAACTATTGAGATGATTTGGGAATTGAATCAAGATTCAAAAATAAAAGGATATTATTTGTATTATTCTACAACTTCAGGAACATATATGCATAGGCGTGATATGGGAAAAACTAATATGTATAGATTTGATAAAAATTTTTTTAAAAAAGATAGAAAAATATTTTTTGCAGTGCAAGCATATGCAACAAATGGAACTGTTTCAGATTTTTCAGATGAAACATTTGTAATTACTGGAAATTCAGGAACTTCATCTCATCCATTTTTTGAAGACATTTTTCCGGATGCTCAAAAAGTAGGAGAAGATGTTGAAAAAAACAAAGCATATTATGCAGATCCAAATATAAATATAAATGCAGATTTAAATAATAAAGTTCAAAAAAATACTATTATAACAGGAGATAGAAATATTCAATCGGGATTAAATATGAATATTGTATTAATATTGATGGGAATTTTTATGTTTATGATTTCTGGAATATATATGATTTTTAGAAAAGAAGAAGTATAAAAAATATAATATAATATGAAATGAAAGATATAAATGTTTTTAACATAGGCGAAAAAAGACTTATATTTTTTGCAACAAAGCAAGCTTTAATAGATCAATATTTAGAAAATGAAAATGATGCAAGTGCTAAAACAGATAAAAAATCAGATCAAAAAAAAATTATTGAAAAATCAAATACTGCAATATTTATAAAAGAGGAAAAGCAATTACAAAAAGATATAGAAAATTTGGCTGAAACCAAAACAGAACAAAAAAAAAAGAGATTAAAAATTTCTATTGCACATGTAATGCAACGATTGAAAAAGAAAGATGTATTGGAGCAAGTGGTAGAAAATATCTTAAAAAATATATCTGAAGAAGCAAAGCCAAAAGCAGAAGAAATTTTATATAAAACAGAAAATGAAAAACAAAAAGAAAATGATAAAAAATTTTCTTTTATTTCTCAAAATATAAATAGTGGAAAAAGCTATATGAAAGATGAAATAGATACAATTGCAGAAATTGGAATTTTAAATGTTGTAAATTATTTAACGGAAAGTGTGGATAGTGATAACTTTTTTAAACTTTTTTCTCGTATTAATTCAAAATTTGATACGAAATTTGAAGGAGGTTCTGAAAATTTATATGCATCTTTAGATTTAGATTTAACAAATATTTTAGCAAGTGATGATATTTCAAGAGCTCATAAATCTATTATTTTTGATGTGTATGCTCGGCTATATATCATTGATGAAATGATTACAGTTTCAAAAGATGAAAAATCTAAAAAAAAATTGCTAGAAAATGTAAAATCAGGAATTATTAAAGACAAAGCACTAGAAGAATTTGACTATATAAAAGGTTTAGAAAAAGAAAGAAAAAAAGTAAAAAACAATTTAGAAGAATTACAATTTGCACCAGAATCAGCAGAAAATTTATTGGATGAAACTAATAATTTAAATGTAAATATAGATTTACAAAAAAAAGAAAAAGCAATGCTCGATAATGTTAGAAAATTATTAGGAGATAAAATTGCAAAAAGTGCAGAAAAAGCTATGAATATTCATGACAAAAAAGAGTTTGAAAAGCGTCAGATTGCTTATTTCGATTATATTAATACAAAAATAAAACCATCATTAGATTCACTAGAAAAGAAAGGAATTGAACTCACAAAAGAATATGTAGAAAAACAAGAAAAAGTACTTCATTTTGCGATTAATCAAATGGTTGCTTTTTCAAAAGAAGAAAAAGAAAAAAAACATGATAATTTATCAGAATCATTTGATTTGTTTTATCAATATTTAATAGCTGTACAAAAATCAGAAAATTTAAATTCTTATATTCCTATTTTAGAATTTTTTACAGATTCAGCAAAAACATCTACACAAAATGATGCAATGAAAGCATTAAACATTTTTACAGATGAAGATATTGCTATAATTGAAGGTGTGGACTCTGATACTAGATATTTACAAGATATTATAAAAAATAAGCGATTGAAATATTCAGAAGATACACAAAAAATAAATATTTTATTGGAATCTGATGAATATTTGCGTTTAAAAGAAAAAGATCCAGAATGTGAACAGCGAGGAGATGGGTCGTTATTTGAATTTGTAAAAAAAGAAAATATTTTGACAGATGAAGGAATCGTTGCAATTTGTGGTGCTGCAGATGAAATTTATAAGCCTTATTATTTTTTAAATACATCAGATTTAATAAAAAGTTATGGTTTTTCTAAAAACGATGTAAAAAAAGCAATGAAAAATAGTGGAACATTTATTTTCCCAAAATATGTGATTCAAAAATTTGCTCGTAAATATGCAAAAAATCCTGAAATCTCAAATAATGTTATTTCATTTTTTACAAAAGATAGAAAACAAAATGCTATAGAAAACATTGTAAATACTGCGTCTAAAACTGCTATTGGTGTTGTGGATTATGCAGAAGAAAATGGATCTTTTTCTGAAGGAGGAGTTTCAGAAAAGTTGGCAGATAATTATAATGAAATTTTTAGTTATAACGAGGCATTGAAATTGGTGAAAAGAAAAAGAAATGCGATACAGAAAGTAGGAAAAATATTGCATTCTTTTCAAGAAAAAACACCAAATTCTGAATATAAGATAGAGTTAAAAAAAACATTGGAGCAATTAGAAAAATCGTATCAAGATTTATCTGAAAATTTACAAAATGGGCGTTTAGATGAAAAAAAATATGCAAAAGATAAAACAGAAATAGGGAAAATTCTTGCAGATTTTATTACAGTAGAGAGTCCAGAAGAAAAGAAAAAATTATTATATGATGCAAATTTTGCAATTATGCAATTTAAAAATCAATTTAGTGATGATAGCCTTTCCACATTATTAAATGATGCACAATATGCATATAATAAAGATATTAAAGAAAATACAGGTGGAAAAAATTTATATATATTATTAACAGGTTTAAATCCTGATAATTTTGTTATAGAAGAGGTTTCTTTGCATGAACAAATGTTGTTTGATTTGCTGTATAAAAAAAAGGGATTAACAAAAGAATCAATATTCTTAATTCAAGAATTGATGTCATCAAAAAATAATAAAGGTTTGCATTATATTGTTTCTGGTGCAAAAACAAGATATTTACCAGATGTAAATCAGATAGAATTGGAAGAATCAATTTTTAATGAATTGGAAAATTTTGATATAAAAGATTCAGAAGATTTAAAAAAATTGGAAGATTTTGATGAAAATTTATCATTTCAAAAAAATTTAAGTTTTCTTTTTCATGAGCTTGGTCATAGTATGGTTGAAAAAAATGATACAATGGTTTATAGATTTGAAAAATTATTAAAAAAACATTTTAAAGATGAATATAGTGATGTGTTATTTTCGATTAAACAGTCATATAATGGAGAAACAGAAGAAAGTGCATTTGAAGAGCTTTTGGTAGAAATAGGTGCATTATTGCAATTTTCCGATTCTGTACAAAAAAAATTATATGATGAAGGTACATTATTAGATAAAATTTTTACAAAAATTTCTAAAAAAGAATTACAAAATCTATTTAATGTAGATTCTTATCAATCAGGGGAAAATGGATTACGAGAAAAAAACTTACATACAGATGGGCGAGAAAGAACAGTATCAGAAGAAGAAGAATATATTGAATCTGGAAATGATAAATTAAAAAAAACAGAAAAAGAAGAAGCATTAAAAAAAGAAAATCCCGAATTTTTTACAAAAGAAAAGCGCAGAGAAAAAAGAAATGAATTGATGGGAGACAAAGAAAAAGATAATGATGTTACAGAAAATGGTGTTTTGGTAAAGGCTGATGAGTATATACATCAACTAAAAGATGCTTTATCTGGATTGCCAGCACCTGTAAGAAAAAATTTATCGCAATCAATAAAAGAATTAGAAGAATATTCTGATAAATTAAAAAATATTTTTAATAATTCTGATCTTATTGATACGGAAGCAAAAGCAGATAGTCTTATTAAATATGCGGGGCAGATATTGAGTCAAGCAGAAACATTTGCGAATCATTTGTCGCGTTTTCATGTTCCTCCAGGAAATTTGCTGACCAGAGCATGGAAAAATACTCGTTTTTTGAGTGGAGATAATGTAGTGGATATTGCAAAACAGTGGTGGAATTATTTTTTGAGACGACATGCTCGAAAAAATAAAGCACGAGTTGGTGCGGTTGGTGCTCAAATGGCCAGTGGTATTGCACCGGGGCTTGCTGTAGAATTTGCAAAACAAGAAAATGCTGCAGAAATGGACGATGTAGAAGAATATAAAGGAGCATATGAAACCATGGATGATGGTTCTCTTTATGATGCTATTTCAGATGTTGGTCCACAAGATGCATTTCGTGCGTATATGACAGAAATGGCATCTCGTGGTTTGATTGATTGGAGAAGAACGGATGACGATGGTAAACGAGTATATGTTGAGCAATTAAAGCGTTATGGTACGAGTATTAGATTTTATGAGAGCGATTTTGAATATTCTGGAGGGGAAGAATCGTTTTTTAATAATAAATTGCATAAAGCATTTTTAGATGTTTATGGAGATGATAATTTATTTTGGGATTTGTATGGTGATAATAAAAATAATATTGGTTCAAAAACAGATGATGCAGTATCTGTTGCTGCTGTTCGTGGTGGGGCTCCAACGCAAATGATGGAATGGTTATATATGCATGAGCATGGAGAATATGTGAATCCGAATGTTTACGAAGGGTATATTAAATTGATGGTAGGAGATGGAACTACAGATCCTGAATATTATATATATTATTTATATGCAGGTGTGTATTCTGGAATATTAGATGATTCTGTTTTTGCTCGATTTTATGGATATAATGGAAATGATTTTCCTCCGTTTAATGGTATATCAGGAGTGTCTAAGGCTGAAGCAAGCAAGGCAATGAAAGAAGTATTATTAAAAAAAGGTGCAAAAAAAGGGAGTAAAAATCCTGATGATTATCATTCTGTTTGGGGAGATATCCCAGACATTTGGATTCCTTGGGTGCATGCAAATGTATTAACTATTCCAGCAACAATTGCGCGAACTATTATTAATTTAGGACAAAGAGGCGCTGGGAAATTTGATCATGATAATGCTGCACTTTTGGCGGCCATTGGAGATGCTGATACTGCCGGTAAAATGCTTGCACAGGCTTCTACGGGAGGGCTAGAAACAAAAAATACTGTGTATAGTCAGTCTATTTTTGGACAGGTTCAAAATGTTTTAAATATGGGAAATCAAGATATAAAGTTTGAAACATTGCAGGAAACTATTATACGACAAGCTGGTTTTTTTTCTGCAACAGATGCGCTTATAAATACTAGAATTGAATCTTCAAAATCTAAATTTAGAGCTAATAAAGATTACTTAAAGCGTCAACCGAGAAGTGGAAGCACTTATAATAAGAATTTAGATACCGAGGCTTATTTAGAAATGGGGAGAGCAATTTATTCGAATGTACATACTTCAAAATTTAAAGAACTTGCTGATGGTTTTTTATTTGCAGGAAATTTTGATAATAATCCAGAAGGGTTCGTAGAAAAATGGAAAACATTGAGAGAAGATGATTATATAAAGAATATTATTTTTAAAGGAGAGGCTGTTCCTATTTTAAAAAATTCTGGAAATGTAGATCAGCAATATGCAATTATAGTTTCTAAAATTTTTCATTTCTTTTTTGAAACGCATCCTGATGCTCATAAAAATGTAGAATCTGTGGCTAAGGCAGCACAGGATGTATATTTTGGAAAAGGAGTTGCTGGCAAAGAAGGTTCTAAAAATTGGAGTAAAAATCCAAAAGATGGAATTCCTTATCAATTTGTAGAGCATTATAAAAAAGTAAGAAATCAAGACCCTTTGGAATAATTGAATTTATAAAAAGTTAATTGTTTGAATCTGTTGAAATTTTAAAAAATAAGTATTAAGCTAAAAATGATTATATAAAATAATTTTTCACACTACATAACTTTATAAACTTATGGCAAAAGCAACAAAAAAATCAGAAGAAAATAATAAAAATCTTGCACTTGATGCAGCAATTTCTCAAATTCAAAAATCATATGGAGAAGGTTCTATAATGAATCTTGCAGATGCAAAATCTATGAATGTAGAAACAATTCCAACGGGTTCTATCGGTTTGGATATTGCTTTAGGGGGAGGAATTCCAAAGGGGCGAATTATTGAAGTTTATGGTCCAGAAAGTTCAGGAAAAACAACTCTTACATTGCATATTGCAGCAGAGTGTCAAAAACAAGGAGGAACAGTTGCATTTATAGATGCAGAACATGCATTAGATCCAGAATATGCAAAAACTATTGGATTAGATTTAGAAAAAGTAACTATTTCTCAACCTGATTCAGGAGAGCAAGGTCTTGAAATTGTTGAAATTTTAACGCGTTCAGGAGCTGTAGATTTAATTATTGTAGATTCTGTTGCAGCATTAACGCCAAAGGCAGAAATTGAAGGAATGATGGGAGATTCTCATATGGGGCTTCAAGCTCGACTTATGTCTCAGGCTCTTCGAAAATTAACATCTGTTGTTTCAAAAACAGGAACGACAATTATTTTTATCAATCAGCTTCGAATGAAAATTGGAGTTATGTTTGGAAATCCAGAAACAACGACTGGTGGAAATGCTCTTAAATTTTATTCATCTGTTCGAATAGAAATTCGTCGAGCAAAAAAAATAGAAGTAGGAACAGGAGACGATAAAGTTTGTACGGGAAATGGTGTTCGGGTAAAAGTTGTAAAAAATAAGGTTGCCGCTCCCTTTAAGCAAGCTGAATTCGATATTATGTATAATGAAGGAATCTCTAAAACTGGAGATTTAATTAGTGTCGGTGTAAAAAACGATATTATTAAAAAAGCAGGAGCATTTTATTCTTACGGAGACACTCGACTGGGGCAAGGAATTGAAAAAGCAAAAGCATTTTTAAAAGAAGCACCAGAAATGTTTGAAGAAATTCAAAATAAAGTTATTGATGCTACAGGAATTAATGCAGAAAATTCTGAAACAACTGATAAAAAAACAGAAGAGTAAAAATATTAAACAATGAGTGAAACTCCAATGCAACAACAATGGATTGAAATGAAAAAAGAAGCAGGCGACTGTATTCTTTTTTTTCAAGTCGGAGATTTTTTTGAAATGTTTGGTGATGATGCAGTGGAAGCATCTGAAATTTTGGAAATAGCTTTAACAGCACGACATAAAGAAAAAAATGCACAACCGATGTGTGGATTTCCTATACGATCGGCAGAAAAATATATTGCAAAGCTTACACGAAACGGTAAAAAAGTTGCAATTGTGGAGCAAACAACTCCTCCTGGAAAATCAAAATTGGTAGAGCGAAAAATAACACGAATTGTTACACCTGGTACTACTTTTTCAGACCAAGTCTTGGAGTCAGGAAAATCTAATTTTATAGCAGGTTTATTTTTTATAGAAAAAAAAGATAATTGTCATAAAAAAGATATTGCAGTTGCTTTTGCAGAGCTTTCTACAGGTGATTGTTTTGTTCAAAATTTTGCAGATATTACAGATGCAGTAAAAGAAATTAGTTTAAGAAATGTTGCTGAGGTTTTATTAACACCAGATCAGTTTAAAGAATGTTCTGCTTCGTTTAATTATTTTTCAGGAGTATTGTCTCGGCATTTTATGCCAGAAAATACTGAAAAATTTTTAAAACAATTTTTTAAAGTGCAAACATTAAAAGCTTTTACTATAGAAAATAATAATTCTGCTATTTCTGCAACTGCATTATTGTGTTCTTTTTTGGAAGAAACTCAAAAAATTGAGTTGTCACATCTTTCTGGTGTGAGTTATAGAACAAATACTCATGTTTTAGGTTTGGATATTGATACTATTAAAAATTTAGAAATTTTTACATCAAGTTCAGGAGATAAAAATAATGGATTATTTAAGCATCTCAACTTTACAAAAACAGCAATGGGGTCTCGAATGTTGCAAGAAAGAATGATTCAACCATTTGCACAAAAAGAAAAAATTATTGAAGAATATCAAAAAAATTCAGCATTGTTACAATATCCAGAATTATTAGATGAAATTATAAATTCTTTTAAAAAAGTTTCTGATATAGAAAGAATTATTGCAAGAATTTCTGTTCAAAGGGCATCTATCTCAGATTTTGTTTTATTACAAAAATCAATTGAAGAAATAGATAATCTTACTCTTAAAATAGATAATTTTATAAAAAA
>CAZDZQ010000046.1:0-14504 GCA_964509985.1 uncultured Candidatus Peribacteria bacterium | reverse complement strand
ACATAATGTTCCAGCTCCTTTTTTTGTAAAAAGTTCATGTTGTAATGTTTCTGAGGTTGCAAGTGCTATTTTGGGTACTATTTGTAAAAGTTCGAAGATTTCTTTACATTTTTTTTGCATTCCATCAGAAACAGTGATATTAGATATTTTATTATTTATAATATTTTGTAATTTTTCTTTTGAAATTGTAGATACAATATTTCCGGAGTTATCTAAAATCCCTCCTGTTCCTGTAATAAAAACAACTTCATCAATTTTTTGTTGTTTACAAATTGTGTATGCTATTTCATCTGCATTTACATTAAATTTTTGACCAGTTGTATCTTCTCCTACAAAACCAATAATGTGTAAATTTTTTGATTGGTTTAAATTTATTCTTTTAGGATTTCCAACAAATCCAAATTTATTAGAATTTATACATGCAGAAACTTCTAAATTTTTTGTTGTAACGGTGTTTACAGAAAAAGGTATATCTGTAAAATAATTTTCTATTTTTTTTATTAAAAAATTATATGCTGGAATAACTCCAGTTTCTAATACATTTTTCGTGGTAATTCCTACACCATCTATTTTTTTTCGTTGAATTTCTGGTAATTTTAAATCTTTTAAGTGTTGTAAATAAAATTGATTAATTTGAATTCCTCCACCAAATACAAGAAAAATAGTAATATCGTTTTCTAGTAATAAATGAATAGTATTTATTAATTGGGAAAATTCTATTTTTTGAAATTCTCCACCGCTTACTTTTATTATCATATTTTTCCCTTGATGTTCTTTGCTATAAAATTCAAATTCTTCATGAGAAATATCAGGATGTTTTTTTGTTGCAGTCATAGGTAGTTATGATAAATTTAAATATTTGTAAGTATATTCTGAAAAATATTCCAAAATTCTTCTGTTTCTTTTTCTGTAATAATGAGTGGAGGAAGAAATCTCAATGTTTTATCTCCTGATGGCAAAACTAAAAATTTGTTTTTCATGAGTTCTATCATAAGAAAATTTCTATTTTCTATTGAATTTATTTCAATTCCAATCATAAGTCCAAGTCCTTTTTTTTCGAGTAAAATTTGTGGAAATTTTTGTACGAGATTTTCTATTTTTTGCGTGAAAAAATCTCCAATGTTTTTAACATTTTCTAAGAAATTATTTTTTAAGACTTCTTCGCAAACAGCATTTGCAACTTCACAAACCAATGGATTTCCTCCAAATGTTGTTCCGTGTGTGCTGGGTGTAAAGGCTTTTGCAACTTTTTCTGTTGCACCAATTGCACCAATTGGAACACCACCTCCCATTCCTTTTGCCAAAGTTATAATATCTGGGCTGATATCAAAATGTTCAAACGCATATTTTTTTCCAGTTCGTCCAATTCCTGTTTGAACTTCATCTATTACAAGTAAAATATCATATTTTTTGTGAATATTTTTTATAGTTTGTATAAAATTTTTATTTGGAAGATTTATTCCTCCTTCTCCTTGAATTGGTTCCATAAAAATTCCTGCAATTTTAGCATGATTATTTTTTATATATGTTTCTAATTCTTCAGAATCGTTCCAGTTTAAAATTTTGGTATTTCCTATAAGTGGAGTAAATCCAGTTTTTATAGATTCTTTTCCTGTGATGGTAAGGCTTCCCATTGTTCGTCCGTGAAACGAATGATTAAATGAAACAATTATATTTTTTTCTAAGTTATTTTGAGTGTTATAAAATTTTCTTACAAGTTTTATAGCTCCTTCATTTGCTTCTGTTCCAGAATTACAAAAGAAAAATTTATCAAAAGGAGAGTCTTTTATTAGAGTTTTTGCCAGTTTATTTTGTTGTGGAATTTCGTATAAATTAGAAAGATGGGTTGGTTTTTGTAAAGCAGTATTAAATGCTTCTAAAATTTTTGGATGTTGGTATCCTAGTGAATTTACACCAATTCCACTCATTAAATCTAAATATTTATTATTATTTTCGTCAAATAAATAAACTCCTTCTCCTTTTTGAAAAGAGAGGTTAAATCGTGAATATGTGTTCATTAAAGGCATTATGTTGTGGGGTAAGTTGACAATACTAAGCTTTTCTTGATAAAATGAATTTGAAAAGGCTTTAGCCTTCTGAGGTTGAATTTTTTTCTTCCGATTCATTATAGGCATTAGCCTTCCGAGGAGAGAGTTCTAATACTTTCTCCGATTTTTTTTGAATTTCAATAAATTTTTTTTCTGATAATTGTCCGAGTTTACGAATGCATCGCTGAGTGTCTATTGTTTTAATTTGAGAGATACAAATCCAACTTTTTTTGATAGACAGAAATGAAATATTTTTTAAATAAAAAGAAAATTTTTCAGGTTTTATTTTTGATGAAATTGGTAGTATTACAATATGAGTTCTTGAATAAACTCTTAATATAAGACAAGGACGAATTTTTTGCATTTCAATTCCTAGTGTTGGGTTAAGGTTTATCATCCAAATTTCTGCTTTTTTATAATGTATGATTTTCTTCATAAAAATAATAATTTAAGGCTATTTATTTCATTATATCATACATATTTTGCAATGCTTGAGAAACAGCACCTTTTCGTAAATTATCTAATGCGGAGATAATAACAAGTCTACCGTTTTTATCAATTTCAAATCCTCCTAAAATATTAAAATTTGTATTTTGTACATCTGTAATTTTAGGAATTTCTTTTTGAATTTTTATATATTTCTTATTTTTATAAAATTGTTGAAACATGTTTAAAATTTCATCTGATGTTTTTGTGTTATTTTGCAAAAAAATATGAAGAGTGACTATCATTCCTCTATATGTATTTATTAAATGCGGAGTAAAAGAAATTTTTTGATTTATATTAAAAAATTGTTGAATTTCGGCTTCATGTCTATGCTGAATTATTTTGTATGGAATACATGCATTTTTTTGTAATTCTTCAATTTTATCTGATGTAAAACTTTTTCCTGCACCAGAATATCCAGATTTTCCATCACATATAGCAGAAATAATATTATTTTTAAGTGGTAAAAGTGCATTTAAAGATGCTGTTACATAGCATCCTGGATTTGCGATTAAATCAGCTTGTTTAATTTCTTTTTCAAAATGTTCTGTTAAACCATATGCACATTTATATTGAGAATTTTTTGAAAAAATTTCTGGAAAAGTGTGAGAAATATTATAATTTTCTTCAAAAGTTTTAATATTTGAAAATCGAAAATCTCCAGATAAATCAATAATTTTTATTCCTGCTTTTAAAAAAAATTCACAATTTTTCATGCATACTCCATGTGGTGTAGCATAAAAAATAATATCAGGGTTTTTAGAAATAATCTCTTGTTCTGATAATTTCTCATATTTTTTTTCTGGTAAGAAAGGGGAGTGATTTCCCGCTTCGCTAGAAGATGTTAAAAATATACATTCTAAATTTTTATCTTGTGTTGTGAGTGATAAAAGTTCTTGTGCGGTGTGTCCTGTTGCTCCAATTATTCCATATTTTATTTTCATAATTATTTTATTTTTTAAGTTCTGTATTCTCCGTTAATTTTTACATATTCATAGCTTAAATCACAACCCCATGCAGTGGATGAAAATTCTCCTTGTTGCATTGAAAATTCAATAATAATTTCATTGTTTTCAAATGCTAGTAATTCAGTTTTTTCTGAAATTTTTGTTGGAGATCCATTTTTAAAAACACAAACTTCTCCAATTGTACAAGATAGTTTATCTAAATTTATGGGCAAATGTGTATGTCCTGCTGCTCCCATAATTCGCCCCCAGTTTAAATCTTTTCCAAAAATAGCAGTTTTTACCAAATCTGATGATACAATTTTTTTTGCAATTTTTTGTGCAGAAATTTCTGATTCTGCTCCCGTTACCAGCACTTCAATTCCTTTTGTTGCTCCTTCTCCATCGTAGGCGATTGCTTTTGCTAAAAATTTTGTAATTTCAAAAATTTGTTTTTCAAATTCTATTTCATCCACTTCAAATATAGGATTCATAAGTGCTAAAGCTGTATCGCTTGTGCTTTCGCATCCATCAACACTTACTTGGTTAAAGCTTTTTTCTACTGCTTTTTTCCATATTTTTGTAAATTTTTCTTCAGAAATTTTTGCATCAGTCATAATATATGCCAGCATTGTTGCCATATTTGGTGCAATCATTCCAGAGCCTTTTGCTATTCCAGATATTGTTGCATTTCCGCATTGTACAGAAATAAATTTTTCTTTTATATCAGTAGTCATTATTGCATTTGCAGAATTTTTTAAATCTTGTTTTTTTCCTGATATTAATAGGGGAATAGTTTTTATCATTTCTGGCATTGGTAAATATGGACCGATGCATCCTGTGCTGGAAACTAAAACTTTTTTATTTGATATTTTTAAAGAATCTGCAAGAAGTTTGGCTTGCGTTTTGCAATCCTCAATTCCTTTTTCTCCTGTTGCAACATTAGAAATATTTGTATTTATTAAAACAGCTTGAATATATCCAGAAAAAATATCTATATTTTGATTTGGTGGGGTAAGTATTTTTTTTGCAACGGTGATGGGAGCACCACAGCAAGTATTTTTTGTAAACATTCCTGCACAAAAAACTTCTGTATCTGCAACTATTGCTAATAAATTATTTTTTTCATATTTTTTATGGTTGTAGTTTCCTGTATAAAAAGAAAAACCAGTTGGAATTTGAGTTTTCATAAATTTATAATTTAAATTATTTGTTAAAGTTTTCAAAATCTTTTTTTAATATTCCGTAACTAATAGAATTAAAATATTTTCCATTTACAATTCTTGCTTTTTTATAAACAGAAACTGCCTCAAAGATAAAGACTCTCATAATATATTGCAAGACTTCAAATACCTATTATTATGACTGTATATTTGTAAAAACCCCCTGATAGCATTTGTATGCTATTAGATTTATTGTATGAAATATATATTGTATGAAATATATATTGTATTTAAATTAAATATATATTATAATTATAAGAATTTTATCATTTTACTATAATCATATGTTGAATTCATTAGATACACTTGAAGATTCTTCTGATATAAATAAAAAATTTAAAGTAGGTAATAATGCTGGTAAGCTTTCAGAAGATGAAGAGAAAGGTGCTTTGGCATTTAGAGAAAAACAGCTTTTACAACATAGAGCGGATGTTTGGATTGGGGAATCTGGGGTCGCAAAATTAGGACATAAAGATGGTGTTTTTAAGCAACCAGAACAAATAAATGATTTGGACAATCCTATATCTAAAATTCAAGAAGAAGGATTATTTGTTGATTGGTTTGCAAATGATGAAATCATAAAAGATAGACAATTATTATCAATGGGAGAGAGAACGTATGTAATTTCGCCTATTAATGAAGTAAGTAAAAGCTCTGCCTCTTATCGAAATTGTATGGGAATTATTGCAGTTGGAAAAGATAAAGAAACAGAAAAAAATATATCTTTTTTAACTCATCAAAATCCAGGTTATATGATGCCATATATAAATGAAAATATATCAGAGGAAGAAAAAAAATTGAATGATGAGGCGATTGATGTTCATTGGGATTTACTAAAAAGAATGAAGATTAAGGCATACAGTGATAATCCTTTGCCAACACCATATTGGAGAAATTTTTTTGATAATGGAGGAACTGATACAAGGGAAGAATCTATTAAATTTTTAACAAGCACAAGAGTTCAATTTGAAAAAGATTTATCAAAATCCTTAAAAGAAATTCTGGATAGGTCAAAACCAGGAACATTAGATATTTCTATATCTGGAGGACAAGCTATTTCTAAAAAGTTTGCTGATGAATATATTAGAAATATTCCAATTCTTGAAAAAATTATAAAAGATAATACAAATATTAAACCTTTTATTGGCTCAATTCCAACATTAGATAAAAATCATGATACTGGTTCAAATATTTATTTCGATACACAAAATAAATATGCTTATATGATAAGACCCGAAGAATCAAAAGGTGATAAATTTCAATCAAATTTTAATTCTACAGATACAGAAAGTGTTTTATCACATGTAAAAAAAGCAAAAAATAATAATGTATGGGAGGATTAAAAAATTCGAAGATTCCTTATATGCTATCATCCTTAAAGTTTTCAAAATCTTTTTTTAATATTCCGTAACTAATAGAATCAAAATATTTTCCATTAACAATTCTTGCTTTTTTATAAACAGCTTCGCGTTGCATTTTCAATTTTTCTGCTTCGGACAAGTTGTGGAAATTTTATAAATATTTCTTTTATCCATAGTTTTAAGGCTTTGTATCCCAACGATTTTCCCCAATAATTTTGATTAAAAATTACAATTCCTACTTCTAGCCAATTAGTTTCTTTACTTTTCCAATACCAGTTTACTTCTCCAATAATCTCATTTGTTTCTGAGTTTGCAATTATTTTTTTGTTTTCTAGAACAATTGTATTTTCATTTTTTTCTAAAATATTTTTGTAAAAATTAATTTGTTTAGAAAGTTCTAATTCTGTTTGTTTTCTGAAATATGGACCATTGAAATTATGAAATTTTTGAGAAGGGTGTTTTAGTTTTTCATATTTTTCAAGGTCTGATAGTTGAAGATTTCTAAGAGTTATTTTCATAATTTATAATTTATAGTAATGATGTTATATCTTGGAGTTCTGTTGTTTTTATTATTTCTTTAGAGATTATTTTTGAATTTTCCCAAAATATTTTATATGCTTTCGCAGATTTTTTTGATGATAGAACTCTATATTTATTGTTTACAAATTCTATTGCACAATTTTCATCAATACCAATACCAATTGTATTTTTAGGAAGTTTTTTCATTAAATATTCAAAGTGTTTTTTTCTTGATTTTCCAAGAGTGTGAGTGTCGTAATGAGGGCAAAGAATGGCATTTACAAAATTTAATCCTTTTACAGTTATGTATTTCCATTTTTTTTCATTATAGGATGATAGAGAATCGCTATGTCCAGATTTAAACCAGAAAATAGCACCTGCGCTTATTCCACAAAGAATTGTTCCATTTTCTTTTGCATTTTTTAGCATAGTATCAACACCTAAAAAACGCCATATTTTCATCATTTTCAAATATGAAGAGCTGTCATAGCTTGCAGTTGGAATAAATAATAATTTAGGATTTTCTTTTTCTGATAATTTTATTATTTCTGCATCAATTTCAAATGTTTCATTTTCTCTAATTTCACCACCTCCAATTGCAATTATTTTTGACATAAATTTGGTATAAAATATTATTTACAATAAAATAGCTTTTGTATGAGGAAAACATGAATCCCAATAAGTTAATTTTTTACCAGTAACAGAATCTGATAAGACTTCGCATGGGCTACCATGGGATACGAGTAAAATATTTTTATTTGGATATTTTTTTTGTGCATCATCAAAAACTTTTCGCATTCGTGTTTCAACATCAAATAAATTTTCACCTCCTCCAAATTTTTCTTCAGGTTTATTTTTCAGCTCATTGTTTCTGTAGTAATCAGAATCAACTAATAATTTATCATCAAAAATTCCAACATCTAAATCTTTTAAATTTATATCTTCTCTAAAATTTGAATTTGGAGATGTTTTTAAAAATTGCTGAGCCGTTTGCTTTGCTCGTAAAAATGGTGATGTAATAATTACATCAAAAAAATTTTGAAATTTTTCTGCTTCTTTTTTTGCATCATTTTCTCCTTTTTCTGTAAGAGGGTATTTACTCGCACTTTTCATTGTGCATGATTCAATTTGAATAGGAAAATTTTTTGTAGATTCTCCGTGACGGACAAGATAGATTTTTGGCATGTGATTTAGGGTAAAAAAGATTTGAAATAATAAAGGATATTTGGTAGTATGTGGATACATTCTATTACGATTTTAGGTCATCTGGTTTTTTCAGAAAATAAAGGATCCTAATGTTTCAGAACGAATTTTAAGTCTTGTCTCCTCTTTGTTAAGGAGAAGAGGCTTTTTCTTTTGTCCAAAAACAGGAAATAAAAAATAACTTTTTATTTTTTAGATGGATTTCTTCCCTAATATGAACTTTTATCATATTTTTATTTCTATCTAATCCAAATACTTCGTATTCGGTATTATTCAAAATATTTTGTTTTATATATGTTGATTTTTTTAATATTTCAATAGCTATTGAAAAGCATTCGAGTCTGTGTTTTGCATTTTTTCTTTCTAGGATAATGTCAGGAAGTTTATCTAAAAATAATTTTCTATTTTTTAAAGCCTTACATTGAATGCATATCGTTTTTTGCACATAATTTTTTAAATCGTATATAAGTGATTGTTTTGAGCGGTGAGTTATTACTTTTTGAGATATGTAAAGTTTCATGTCATTTTTATTATTAAATCTTACTTACGCTTTAATAATAACATACATATTAAATTGGTATTATGCATTTGATTATTTTCTATACGAAACAAGAAGACTCCAAAAAATTCCTGAAATAATATTAGTGATTGTATCAAATATTGTATCGCTATAATATTCTGCCATTTTATAGACAGAAGCTGGCTCAAAAATAAAGACTCGAACCATATATTGCAACACTTCAATTCCAATACCTATTGAAATAATAATAGCAAATAAAACCAAGAAACATTCCCAATATGAAAGTTTTGAAAATAACTTTATTAAAAATCCATAAATAATAAAAGAAAGGCTTCCTATTAATCCAATATGCTCTATTGTATTAAAAATTCTGTACGAATGAGGTATTACATCATATTGAATGATATAGAGTGTAAATATATTGAAAAATGGATAAAAAAATATCCAAAAAATAAAAAGTTTCTCTATTCTGTTTGTAAATATATTTTGTTTCTTAAAAATAAGAAAATATGCACTAATATAAAAAAGGAGTAAAAATATAATCCATGCAGTTTTGAGTGCAAAAAAAATAGAAAAACTTACGCATATAAATGCTAAAATAAAAAAAATATATTTATTGAAAAATTTGTTAGTTATTATCATTACTATTTATTTATAAAAAAATTCTGATAGTACTTGTATACTATCAGAATTTTTAAGAAATCTATAATTTTATATTATTTTTTTCCTTACAAACCCAAATTTCCAGCACTTCCCAAAGATTTTTTTTCTGAAATATTTTTTTGAAAATCTACTTCATATTCATCTAATCTTTCAAATGCTTGCATATACGCATCTCGAAAAGGAATATTTTCATTTTTTACCATATCATTTGCAATATCGGCTAAAAACATTTCTTTTGTAATTTTAGATTCTATAATTTTTTGATTTGGAGTTAAATTTTCTAAATAAATTTTAGCAATTTCTAAAGAATCAAGAGTTATATCAATACTTTCAATTAAAGGTTTTTTCATTAATTGTAAATCTCTATGATATCCAGAAATTAAATTTTTACTCATTTCTTTAATTTCTAGTTGTTTTGAAATTACACCAGAAACATGACCTCTCATAATTTCTAGTCCATCTAAATTTCTTTTTTGTGGCATTATAGATGACCCCGTAACAATTGAATCATCGGAAGTAAAAAAATTAAATTCTTGGCTAGTAAATAAAATCATATCTTGGGCATATTTTCCTAATGTTAGCATTATTTGTGCACAGGCTTCCAAAAGCAAACTTTCAAATTTTCCTCTGGACTGTTGGCAATACATAGAATTAATTTGAATTTTTTCAAATCCTAATTCTTTTGTTGTCATTTCTCTGTCTAAATTAAAAGAAACTCCGTATCCAGCAGCAGAACCTAGTGGATTTTGATTTGTAAGTTTTTGAACACTTTTTGCAAATAAAATATCGTTTTCTAAACTCTCTGCAAATGCTGAAAAATAATGTCCAAGCGAAGAAAGCATGGCTTGTTGCGTGTGCGTGTATCCAGGAAACGGATTATTTTTATATTCAAATGTTTTTGCTAAAAAAGTTTTTTGAAGAATTTCTGTTTTCAAAATAATTTTTTGTAAAGAATTTTGAGAATATAATCGAACAGCTGTTAAAACTTGGTCGTTTCGACTTCTTCCTGTATGAATTTTTTTTCCAGCATCTCCATATTTTTCTGTTAAAAATGCTTCAATTACCGTATGACAATCTTCATCGGCAGGTGTAATTATAATTTTATTTTGATGATACAATTCTAAAATTTCATTTAATCCAGATTGAAGATTTTTATTTTCTTTTGCGGTTACAATATTTATTTTTTCCAGCATATTCGCATGCGCTTTCGATGCTTGTACATCGAAAGGAAATATTGTCATATCTAAAATATAATCCGTAGCAACTGTATATTTTTCAATTGCAGGGTTAAGTTTTATGCTTTCTTTTTTTTTCCAAATTTTAGACATGAGTTTTTGTTTAAGTGCTAAATAATTATTTTTTTAATTTCATTTGATACGCAGTTTTTTGTGCTTCGATTACAATATAAACTATTGGGTTTTATTATAATTTATTATAAATATTATTTCCCATATGTACGCCTTCAATCTTTGGAGAATGTGTATTATTTAAAATAACAATAGTTGTTTCCTTTTCAGGGAAGTAATATACAAGAGAATTAAAAGAATAAACCATTCCATAATGACCAATTCCAGTCAAATTATCAGTTTTAATTTTTGTTAATCCTAGTCCATATCCCAAGTATTGTGTTCGATTTTCAACGTTAGGATACTCTGGAGTAACCCAAGTTTGCATAAGATTAAAAGTTTCAGGTTTTAATATTTCACCTTTGACCAAAAGATTGAAAAAGATCAATACATCTTTAGCATTAGAGATCATTCCTCCATCAGTCATATCTACTCCTCCCACAGCATTAAAATCAATAGAACTTACATTGTAGGCATTATTAGTGTCTTCTTTAATTTTACATCCTTCTACATTTACTTTTTTTTCAGAATCCGCAAAGGTATGATTTAAATCAAATGGTTGTAATATAATCTGATTTATAGCATCGTATGCACTTGCTTCTTTGGTAACATTTTTTAAAATAATACCGAGCAATAAATAATTTGAATTTGAGTAATTAAATGCACTTCCTGGCTCAAAATCAGCAGGAAGATTATAAATATATGCAATATTCTCTTCAGCTGATAAATATTTTATAGAGCCATCTTCCCATCCTTTATAGGTTATATATACATAGTTTTTTAACCCAGAGGTATGATTTAATAATTGTCTCACCGTAATCTTATCCCCATTAGCAATATTTTTTATAATATTTTGAGGTAAAAAATCAGAAATTTCATCATCTAATTGAATTTTTCCATCTTCATACAACTTTAAAATAGCAACGGCTGTATATACTTTTGTCACACTCCCAATCATAAAGAGATCATCATTTGTAATTTTTTTAGTTTTATCACAATCTGCAAAACCACTCGATGTAATCCATTGATTTTCAGGTGTTGATATCGCCATTTGCACTCCTACTGATCCATTATTGATATACTCATCAAGAATGTCTTTATATTGATTTGGGATATTACTCTCATTTTCTTCTCCATTAAATGGAATAGTGAGGCCTGCATATTTCTTCGATATAATATATGATTGCAGTGATGTTCCGATTAAAACAAAAATTAAAAATACTATTATATATGTATGTACTGAGAAATCTTTATTAATAATCTTTTTCCCCGCAAAATATAGAAAAAGTGAAATAATAAAAAATATAATAAAAAAATCTATAACAGCATAAATAATCTCTGTATTTTTGAGTAAGTCACGAACAGATTCTGTGATTTCATCATACCATCCAATGGTCAATAGATCAGGGTATAAAAAAGTCACCGTAGCCAAGAGTGCAATTGTACTCATAAATACAAAGGATGTTGTTATTAATGTCCAACCGATAATTTTTTTTAAAATGTTCATAAGAGTTTTAGATAATTATATATATTTTTTATTTCGCTTTCATTTGATAGGCAGTTTTTTGTGCTAAATTCCATAACTCAATAAATCCTGCTGATGCATTTTGATTGAAATCTGCAGATTTGTCAAAAGTTGCTAAATTTTCGTCAAATAATGAATGAGGAGATGTTAATGCAACAACTTCACATTTTCCTTTATACAGTCTAACTGTTACTTCTCCTGTAACTTTTACATTTTGTTCTTCGGTAAATGCTCTAATATTATCCATTACTGGATCAAAATATTTTGCTGCATAGCAAAGGTAAGACCATTTTGTATCAATTGCTATTTTAAATTCATTTTCTTCTCTTGTAGAAACAAGTTGTTCTAAATTTTTATGTGCTTCAATCAAAATATGAGCTGCTGGATTTTCATAAATTCCTCTTACTTTTAAACCAATAAGTCTATCTTCAATTAAATGAAAATATCCAACTCCATGTTTTGCTCCAATTTTATTTATAGCAGGAATAAGTTCTTCAATAGGAGTTTCTTTTCCATTTAAAGAAACTGGTTTTCCTTTTACAAATCCAATTTTAACAATTTCTGTTTCATCTGGTGCTTGTTGAGGAGTATTACACCATTTAAGAATATCTTCTATTGGTGGAATAAGTTCTGGATTTTCAATTTCTCCTCCTTCTCCAGTATTTGCCCACATGTTTTCATCATAAGAATATGGTTTTTTCTTTGTTTGTAAAACTTCAATTCCATGTTTTTCACAAAAATCAATTTGTTCGTCTCTTCCCATAGACCATTCTCTTACTGGTGCAATAATTTTTAATTCAGGATTTAATGTTGTGATATAACTTTCAAATCTTACTTGGTCATTTCCTTTTCCAGTTGCTCCGTGTGCCACCACTTGGCATCCATAATCTGATGCAATTTTTGCTGCTATTTGAGAAATTACTACTCTTCCAAGAGGGCAACCTAATGCGTATCCACCTTGATATGCTGCATTTTGTTTTACAGCTTCAACACAAAGTTCTGCAAATTCTTTTTTTGCATCGTAAACAATTGCATCTACTGCTCCATATTTTAATGCTTTTGTTTTAATTTCATCTAAATTATCAGCGGTTTGTCCTAAATCTACAGTTAAAGTTACAACTTCGCAGTTGTATTCATCTTGAATCCATTTTAGCATTGTTGAAGTGTCTAATCCTCCAGAATATAAAAGAAGACATCTATCAAATTCTCCTTTGTGAGCTTCATGTGAAGCAATTTTTTTGTACTCAGTTTGTTTTTCCATAGTTTTTTTTGGTTAAATAAATAGTATATAAATTTTGAAATTAGTATAATATTTATTTAGCGTTTTTGATAGTAAAATTTAAAAGTAATCATGTTTTTTTGTTAAAATTATTGAGTAAATAAAAAGTGTAAAACAGCTTTTGATGTGTGAAGTCTGCAATGTGCTTCTTGAAATACAAAAGATTGTGAGCCATCTATCACTTCTTTAGCAACTTCCAGTCCTCTATATGCGGGAAGGCAATGAAGAAAAATTGCATCATGATTAGCAGATTTCATTATTTCTGAAGTAACTGTAAAATTTTTAAAATCTTTTAATCTTTTTGCTTTTTCATCTTCCATTCCCATAGAAACCCAAGTATCGGTTACAATAACATCAGCATTTTTAGTTGCTTGTTCTGGATTATTTGAAGAAGTTATTTTTGCTCCACTTTTTTCTCCTAATTCCAGAATTTCTTTCCAAAATTTTTCTGGAATTTTGTATTCATCAGGTGAACACATTTCAAAATCAATTCCTAAAATTGCGCAAATTTGTGCAAGTGAGGTAGGAACATTGCATCCATCTCCAATAAAAACTACTTTTTTTTCAAGAAAATTATCTGGAAATTTAATCATTATTGCTTGAATTTCAGCTAAAGCTTGAAATGGGTGAAAATCGTTACAAAGTGCATTCATAACTGGAATATTCATGTATGTTTTCATTTCTGTTAGAATAGAGTGTGCATGTACTCGTGCAAAAATTCCATCTACCATGCCTGTTAAAACATGAGAAATATCATGAATTGTTTCTCTGGTACCTGCTACTTCTCTTCCATCAATTAAAATGGCATTTCCCCCTAAACTTGAAACGGCAGATTCAAAAGAAACTTTTGTTCTTAATGATGGTTTTTCAAAAAACATTGCAATATTTTTTCCTGATAGAATTTGAGAATGAGGAATATTTAATTCTTTTTCTTTTCTAAATTCTTCTGCTTTTTCTAAAATAGATAAAATTTGTGATTTATTTAAATCTGTTATAGAAAGGAAATTTTTTGGTTTTGTCATAGTGTAGTAATAAAAAATAATATAATAAAAAAAATTTGCATAACAAAAAAACTCTCAAAATATATATTTTGAGAGTTTTTGTTTTTTTATAAAAAATTAATTTTTATGATTTACAAAATATTTCTCAAAATTATATTTGAGAACAACGGCGTGTCGATATTTTACAAGAAATAATCTTTTACAGGAGTTTCATTGTGGTATTCTTTAAAAACAAAAGATTGTGAATCTGTATTTTGATATGTTTGTGCTGTAATATTTCCTGTAAATAATCCCACGGATAAAGATTGTAATTTTTTAATTTCTTCACGAGAAGAAATAGAAGCCATTATTTTTGTATGTGTATTTCGGGTAATAATATTATTTCC
>CAZDZQ010000045.1:0-17037 GCA_964509985.1 uncultured Candidatus Peribacteria bacterium | reverse complement strand
TCCAAATCTTGCAATAATCGTTCTGCATAATCTGTAATCTTAAACATCCATTGTTTAAGAGCTTTTTTTGTAACTACATTTCCACATCGTTCGTGTAAGCCTTGTTCTACTTCTTCATTTGCACACACAACTTTACATGATGCACACCAATTTAAAGGTTTGTCATCTTCGTATAATAAATTTTTATCATACAATTTTAAAAATAAATCTTGTGTAAATTTATAATAATCTTGGTCTGTTGTAGCAAATTCTCTATCCCAATCATAAGAAAATCCTAGACTTTTAATTTGTCGTTGAAAATTTTCAATATTATTATTTGTTGAAATTTTTGGATGAACTCCTGTTTTAATTGCAAAGTTTTCGGCAGGTAATCCAAAAGCATCCCATCCCATAGGATGTAAAACTTTATATCCTTGCATACGTTTTTTTCTGCAAATAATATCTGTAGCGGTATAGCCTTCAGGATGTCCAACATGTAACCCTGCTCCAGATGGAAAAGGAAACATATCGAGTGCATAAAAAGTTTTTTCAGATTTTTTATTATCGACAGAAAATGTTTTATTTTCTTCCCAATATTTTTGCCATTTTTTTTCAACTAATAAGTGATTGTACGTATTTTGTTCTGTCATGATAAAATGTATAAATTGTTGTTACTATGCTTTATATAGATTTTATTTTTAGTATAGTGATTTTTTGTGTAAAGCTCAATAAAAATTTTAAAAATATGATATTATAAAAATACTTAAATTATAAGTATTGTATTTTAATTGACATAATGAATCTAAAAATTTTTTCTCCAGCGTTTATCTTATCATTTGGTACGCTATTGTCATATCTTTTAGGAGTGATAAGAGACTTGCTTTTTGCACGATATTTTGGTGCTAATGTTATTACAGATACATATTCATCGGCTTTTTTAATTTCGGATATTATAATGGTTGTGTTTGTTTCATCTGCTCTTTTGGGGTTGGTAACACCTCTTTTTTTACAAGAAAAAGAGAAAAATAAAAAATCTGGATACACTTTATTTGGTGTTTTTTTCGCAAGTATTTTATCTATTTTTACATTTGTCAGTGCTGTTGGTATTTTTTTTACACCAGAAATTTTATCAATATTTTTTTCTGGTCAATTTACAAAAGAACCAGAATTGTTTACTAATTTAGCGAGATTATTTTTTATAACCAATTTCTTTTTCGCAATTTCAAATTTTATTGGAAGTTTTTTAATGGCGCATAAACATTTCCTTTCTACAGCTCTTTCTCCGCTTGTTTATAATATAGGAATTTTATTTGGAATAATATTTTTTGCAGATTCTTGTGGTATTTATGCCCCTGTTTATGGTGCTATTGCGGGAAGTGTGGGGTATTTAATTGTGAGGCTTTGGGAGTATTTTTCTGAAATTTCAATTGATGAGCGATTTTATCCTTCGTTTAATTGGAAATCTCCGCAATTGAAAGATTTGGGGGCGTCTATGGCATTTCGATGGTTAACAGTTGGGACATTGCAAATAATGCTAATAAGTATTCAAAATTTTACTCAGAGTTTTGAAAATCAAGATGGTTTATATACTTTATTTTTATATGCAAGAAATTTGGAATCAGCCCCTGTTATGATTTTTGGGGTTGCTATTGCAACATCTGCATTTCAAGTCTTGTCTCAACTTTTTGCAGAAAACAAAAAAGAAGAAATGAGTAAAACTTTTTTTATAGCATTATATAAAATTTTATTTTGGACTATTCCAATGGCTGTTGGAATTTATTTTATAGGAAGTATGTTTTTGGCACTTGCATATGATATTTTAATATATTCTCAAACATATATTACTTTGCAATCAATTCTTACTATTATTGCAATAGCTATTCCATTTGAGTCTATTTTAACATTATTTGTTCGTACTTTTAATGCAACAGGGGATACTAAAACTCCAATGATTATTACATTTAGTCAGATAGGAACTTTAATTTTCAGTCTAGTATTTTTTAAATATATAGTCTTTTTTAGTCCTGCAACTCAGTTGGGAATAAGTTATTTGCTAAGTTTTCTAGTATCTGTATCGGTGGGATATTTTCTTTTGTATAAAAAAAATATTATTAAAAAATCTGAAAAATTTTTACAAAAAGAAGGACTAAAATTAAGTGTATTTGGTTCTATTCTTATGGGAATGTTTTTTCTTATTACTCCTTTTTTACAAATAAATATTAATTCATTTGTAAATATTGTAATGGTATCTGTATTTGGAAGTTGTTTGTTTTTTGTAGTTTTTGGAATTATTTGGAAAAAAAATATTTTTAAAAATATAAAGCAAATGTTATAAAAAAATAAGTATAAATATTTTTGAATATTTATACTTATTTTAAAATTTATTTAATAATTTATAAATTATTATCAATAATTTTTTTAATATTATCTTCTGGCATTGCACCTACTGCTTCATCCACAACTTCTCCTCCTTTAAAAACTTTAAAAGCTGGAATTCCTTGAATACCATATTTTGCTGCAAATTCTTGATTATCTTGTACATCATATTTTACTACAATTGCTTTTCCTTCATATTCTTTTGCAACTTTTTCTACAACTGGTCCCATCATTTGACACGGTCCACACCAAGGAGCCCAAAAATCTACAAGAACTGGAAGAGTAGAATTTAACACTACTTCTTCAAAATTTGAATCATCTACTTTAACTGCCATATTTTTATGTTTAAATTATAATTTTTTTTACCAAAATAAGTATATCACTATTTTTCTGCTACTTCAAGAAAGTTTATTCCATTTGTAAAGATTGCATATGAAAATATTACAGCAAGTAATCCAAGAGTTGCATACATAATTTTTGCTTTTGCTCCGTTTACTCTATCTGAATCTCCAGCAGAAACAGTGTATTCCATTCCTCCAATGATAATAAAAACAACAGCTAAAATACCAGCAAGGTTTAGTAAAATTTCTATAAATTTATAAAGTATATGATTTGTTTTTTCATCTGCTTCATCAATTCTATCAATTTTAGGAAGCCCAACATTTTGATCTGCAGAACTTACGCTTAAATCTCTAAGAATGCTTTGTATTCCATCTGCACTGGCTGATAGATTGGTATAATCAAAATTATTTAAAATATATAAAGTGTAGATTAGCAACATAATAAGAACTATTGTTGATATTATTTTTGCAAATTTTTTAAAAAATAATGTAGAAAACATAAAAAATATTTTTAATAAATAGATAATTTATACTGCTATTGGTGCTTTTATTGTTGCTTCTGGGTTATAATTTTCAATTTCAAAATCTTCATATTTAAAATTAAAAATATTTGTAATTTTAGGATTTAATTTTATAGTTGGAAGTTTTTTAGGCTTTCTTGAAAGTTGCTCGTTTACTTGTTCAATATGATTGTTGTAAATATGTAAATCTCCAAAAGTATGAACAAAATCTCCAACTTTAAATCCACAAACTTGTGCTATCATATGTGTTAAAAGTGCATAACTTGCAATATTAAAAGGAACTCCTAAAAAAACATCTGCACTTCTTTGATATAATTGACAAGAAAGTTTATTATCAGCAGAAACATAAAATTGAAAAAAACTATGACAAGTTGGCAACGCAGATTTATTATTTGCAATATTTTCTTCAAAACTTTTACTCTCATCTGGAATAGCCATAGGATTCCAAGCCGAAACAATATGTCGCCTTGAGTATGGATTTGATTTTAAATTTTTTACAAGCTCTGAAATTTGGTCAATTCCTTTTGAATTTTTACAGTTTGGGTCGCAAAAATTTCTCCATTGAGCTCCATAAATAGGTCCAAGCTCTCCATCTTTATTTGCCCATTCATCCCAGATGTGAACGCCATTATCTACTAAATATTTAATATTTGTTTCTCCTTTCAAAAACCATAAAAGTTCGTGAATAACACCTTTTAAAAATACTTTTTTGGTAGTGAGCAATGGAAATCCTTTTGATAAATCACATCTAATTTGACGACCAAAAACACTTCGAGTTCCTGTGCCTGTTCGGTCTTCTTTGCTTGTTCCGTTTTCTTTTATATCTTTTAAAAGTTCTAGGTAATTTTTCATGAGTTTAAATTAAAATTTTTATTTTCTTAAATTTTCTATTTCTATTTCTTTTCCTTCAAAATCAAGTATTGCATTTAAAAATGAAATACATGTTTTTTTTGAGTTTTCTGATCCAAATATTCGCTTAAACGCGAAGTCTGTTCTGGGTGATATGAATTGCATAAATTTTTTGTTAAATTATTATGAATTGCATAAATTTTTTGTTAAATTATTATGAATTATGATATGTTTATATTTTAACATGGTTTATCTTTTTTTGTGTAATAAAAAATCAGATATTGTTATTTTACTTTATAGTGAGTTAGAGTATAATTGTTATTAAATACATATTATAAAAATATATGATAGATATTCAGGATTTTAAAAATGATATTAAGCAAATATTAAATAAAATAAATATAGGAATAGAGTGTGTAAATTTGGATGAAAAAGAAAAAAAAATTAAAGAGTTAAAAACAGAAACAGAAAAATCTGATTTTTGGGACAATGCAAAAAATGCAGGAAAAATTTCTCAAGAATTGGCAGAATTAGAAAAATCAAGAGACTTATGGGTAAATTTAAAGTTGGATATAAATAATATTTCGGAGATGTTGGAAATGTTAGAGCTTGAATTTTCTGAAAATATTGAAGAATTGGGTAATTCTGAAGATTTTAAAGAAATTGTATTAGAATTTAATAGAGTGCAAAAAATATCAAAAATTGCAGAGCAAGAATTATTACTTTCTGGTGAATTTGATTCACGAAATGCATTGCTTGAAATTACCTCAGGGGCAGGAGGTACAGAGGCTCAGGATTATTCTGAAATGCTTTTGCGAATGTATTTGCGTTTTTGTGAACGAAAAAATTGGTCTGTTGAAATTATAGAACGGTCAAATGGAACAGAAGCAGGAATTAAATCGTGCTTGTTGGAAATTAAAGGGCATAATGCTTTTGGATTGTTGATGGCAGAAAAGGGGACTCATCGTTTGGTTAGACAGTCACCATTTAATGCAAAAAATTTACGACAAACTTCTTTTGCGGGAGTAATGGTAACTCCAGAATTGGAAGATGCAGATATTTCAAATATAGAAATTCCAGACTCCGAAATTAGGATTGATACATTTAGGTCTTCGGGGTCTGGTGGGCAACATGCCAATAAAACAGATTCAGCAGTAAGAATGTTGCATTTGCCAACAAAAATTACAGTAGTGTGTGAAAGTCAGCGTTCTCAGCATCAAAATAAAGAAAAAGCGATGCAAATTTTAAAATCAAGAATTGTACAAAGAATGCGAGAGGAAGAAGAAAAAAAAGCCGCGGAGGTAAGAGGTGAGTATACAGAAGCGGCATGGGGTACACAAATCCGAAATTATGTTTTGCATCCGTATAAATTGGTAAAAGATTTGCGAACTGGGTATGAAGTAACAAATCCAGATTTAGTATTTGATGGAGATCTAGATGAATTTCATCAAAAATTTTTAGAATGGAAGGCTGGTAATGTTTAAAATAAAAAGCTTGCGTTTTGAATTAAAATATAGTAAAATAATTAGAAGTGTTTTTAAGGGCTTCAAAACACACAAATAACAAACATATATTTTACACATACAAACACAATGTTAGACATACTTTTACAAGCAACAAAATATCCAACCGAATTTTTTCTTTGCATTGTTATAGCTCTTTTTCCTATTGGAATTTGGATGGCGATATTTTTAAATAAAGCAGAAAAAAATCCTTTTCATATTATTCTTACATTTATATTTGGAATGATGTCGGCTGGAGTTATATTATTGTATCAATCTTTTTGGGGCGAGGAGTCTTTGAATTTTATATTTTTTGGGATAGAAGCGTATAATTTTAAATCGAATATTGCATCTCTTGTGGTTGGTGCTGTGTTAATTTCATTTTTAACATATATGGCAGTTGGTTTTTTGGAAGAAGTTTTAAAGCATTATGCAGTGGTAAAAGCCGATAAGAATATTATTTCTAGTATTGATGAGGCTATTGAATTATCAATTATTGCGGCCTTGGGGTTTGCATTTCTTGAAAATATTGCATATTTCTATAGAGAATTTTTGGGAGGTGGCATGAGTCCAGAATTTTGGACGCTGGCTATTCAGCGTTCTATATTTGTTGTATTTGTTCATATTATTTGTTCTGCGATTTACGGATATTATTATGGATTGGGAATATTTGCAAAACCGTATATGCAGTATGAATTTTCTCAGAATAAAAAAACTTTTTGGTTTTCAAATGTTTTACATAAAATATTGCATTTAAAAAGAGCGATGGTTTTTAGAGAAAGAATGATGATGACAGGGGTTTTAATTGCAACAATTTTGCATGGATTATATGATTTTGCGATGCACCAAAATCCTGTTTTGCATTTTGGAGATACGGCAGTGCAATTACATGTAATATTGTTGCCTGTGATGTTGGTTGGAGGAATTTTATTTCTTACTTTTTTATTGAAACTAAAAGAGAATATAGAAGAATTTGGAACTTTAGAAGTTGAATATGTTTATAAAAAAATTGATGAAGATGAAATTGTAAATATTTATAATGTAAAGCCTAGATTGTCTAGATTTCACAAAGTTCATGCTGTTTAGATAAAACAACCCCACTAAGTCCAAAAATAAAAATAATAAATAGTGAGTAAAATAATGAATTTATAAAAAAGCTTTGAGCAAAAAATCCAAGAAAACTTGCTAAAAATCCAACAGTTGCCCCGTATAAAATAGTACTGTTTTTGTATTCTCTAGATTTCCATAAAAGTTTTACAGTAAGTCGAAAATAAAAATATAAAAATGCTATTAATCCAAAAATTCCAGAAGTGGTGAGTGTTGTAAGTAAAGAACTGTCAAAACCTCCAGAAGAATGAATATTTTGTGATTTATAAAGTCTGATTGTGTTGAATCCAATCCCTGTCCAAAAATGTTCGCTAGCGAGTTTTAATCCTTGTTGCATATTTTCTACTCTCAGTCGTGCGGTTGGATCTGGCATAAATAATGCATCTGTTTTTGTTACAGAAATTGCAGAATTTATACCATCTGTAATTCGTTCTGTAGCTCGTGGTGAAAATGGTAATAATAAAATTATTGCAAAAGAAAGTGTTAATAATAATCCTCTAAAATAAATAATTCCTAAAATAAATGTAGGTAAAACAAATGCAAGTAGTGCAGATCTTGAATATGTAAGAAGTAATGCAATAAGTAATAAAAGAGTTATAATTATAAAAAATATGGTAATTTTTTTGTTATAATATTTCTTAAAATTTTTTGAGTTATTAGAAAAATTTAATGATAAAATAGGGTGTTTTTTAGTATATACTCCAAAAATTCCTGCAAGAATAGAAAGAACAAAAGAAAAAAAGCTTCCTAAAAAATTTGGGTCAAACCATGTAGAAAGTAATCTTCCAATGTGTGGATCCCATCCTTTTTCTGCCATAGCTCGAAAATCTGGATATAAAAAAAGTTGTAAAAATCCTAATATACTCAATATTACAGCTATGAAAATTATAAGTTTTATAAAAAAAATTTGCTTTGTTCCTTGTAGGTTTTTTGAAAAATTACTATATTCAGAATATGTGATAACTGAAAATAAAAATAAAAAAGTGTATCTAAATAAGTAAAATCCACTGGTTAAAAATTCGTTTATATTTAAATCTATTCCTGCAATTAATAACGAAAGTAAGAAAATAACAAGAATAATAATTCCTTCAAAAAATAATGGAAATTGTTTCATTTCTTTCCAAATATTTTTTTTTTGTAAAATTATTTTTATGCACCATGAAAAAAATAAAAGAGGCAGAAAAATATCTAAAAATAAAATTGCTCCACCTGCTATTTCAAATCGAAAAAATTGACCAAATAGCGTTGAGAGTAATGCTGTTAAAATTCCGTAGTAAATCATTGTTTTTTGCAAAAAATAAAATTATTTAATTCGAGATTTAAATTTTGCAACAATTTCAGTAAGTGTAATTTCTTTTTCAGAAAGTAGTACCATCATATGAAAAAGTAAGTCTGCAAATTCTCCAATAAACTCATCTTTGTCTTCATTTTTTGCTGCAATAACAGTCTCTACTGCTTCTTCTCCCACTTTTTGAATAATTCGATCTAATCCATCTTTATATAAAGATGCGACATATGACCCTTCAGGGGCATTGTTTTTTCTGTCTAATACCGTTTCATACACTCCCCATAGTAATTCAGCATCTGTTTTTTCTTTGTTGTCAACATTATTAAAAAAACAAGAATCTTTTCCTGTGTGGCATGTTGGTCCTGTTGGAGTGCAAATATATAAAAGTGTGTCTTCATCACAATCATATTTTATAGATTCAATTTTAAGAAAATTTCCAGATTCTTCTCCTTTTGTCCAGAGTCTATTTTTTGATCGAGAAAAAAAAGTAGCATTTCGTGTTTCTTTTGATTTTTCATATGCTTCAGCAGAAGAAAATCCAAGCATTAAAACTTTTCCACTTGTTTTGCTTTGAATAATTGTAGGGATAAGATTATCGGAGTATTTAGAGAAATTAAGAGACATAAATTTTTATAAAAAAATAAGTAATTTGTAATTATAGACGTGTTTAATTTTTTTTTATTGAAGATAAATAATTAAATCTACAATTCCAAGAAAAATACCAAATTGTGCAGGTGTTTTTGTGAGTTTAGATCCTAAATACATATCAGCCAATCCAAGAACAATTGCAATTGTTCCAAAAAATTCTCGAAATGTGAAAAGTCCAATAATTCCTGAAATTATAGAAATGAAAAAGTATATTTTTATTTTTTTTATTTCTTCCATATTTCCCATCATACTTGCAATTGGGTTGTTTGCACCACCTCCTGACTGTTCTTGTGCTTTTTTAAACATTTCTTCAAATGGATTATGAGAAGATTGAGATGAATTATCATCAGCCTTTATTTTTGTAATTTTAGGTTTTGATGTATTTGTCGCAGAATTTACAACTTCTACATCATCTACTGTTATTTTTTCTATATTATTTTTACTCATAATTTTAATTTAATTTAGTATTATTATAATTATTTATTATATTTAAATATTAACATGAAGATATAATTTGATGCTATAAAATTTATTAAATTAATTTTTCAGCTTATATAACCATACATACAGATAAAAAACACTTTGAAATAAGAATAAAATTGTATATAATTTTTTGGCATATTATTATTTTATCTTATTTATATATGTTATTACACGAAGTAGGGCCAAATAAAGGGGCTCGAAAGTCAAGAATTCGACGAGGTCGAGGAGATGCATCTGGATACGGAAGTTTTTCTGGAAAAGGATGTAAAGGTCAAAATGCACGAAGTGGTGGTGGTGTTAAATTAGGTTTTGAAGGGGGACAAACTCCACTTTGGAAACGAATGCCAAAACTAAAAGGATTTCGAAATCCTAATCGAGTAGCATTTTTAGCTGTTAATCTTCTAAAAATCGAAAATAACTATGAAAATGGTGAAACTGTTAATGAACTAACTCTTCTTGAAAAAGGAGTTATTAGCTCTACAAATAGTCCTATTAAAATTTTAGGAAGTGGAGAATTAACAAAAAAAGTTACATTTGAAAATGTAGCATTTTCTTCTGGAGCAAAAGCAAAAGCAGAAAAATCAGGATCTACTATTGTAGGTGCAGACGCTGAATAATTTTTAGTGTTTTTATCGTTTTACATATACATATATGAATTTATTAGCTCAAATCTGGCAGTCGGAAACACTGCGAAAAAAGGTTTTTTATACAATCTTAATTTTAGTTGTATATAGAATTTTGGTTCAAATTTCTGTTCCAGGGGTAGATATTGATGGGGTTCGATCGTTTTTTGCATCTGGAGAAAATTCTGTTTTTAGCATGTATTCAATGCTAACAGGGGGAGCCATGGAAAAATTTTCTATTTTAATGATGGGGTTAGCTCCATATATTAATGCATCGATTATCATGCAATTGATGACGGTTGTGCTTCCAAAACTTGAAAATCTTCAAAAAGAAGGTGAGGTGGGTCAAAAGAAAATTAATTTTTATACACGAATTTTAACTGTGATTTTTGCTTTTGGGCAATCCTATGGAGTTTTGTATTATATTGGCTCTGAAATCCCTTCTGTAAATCTTGCAAATATGCAAGAAATCTTACCATTAATGCTTGTTATTACAGCAGGAACAATGGTTTTAGTTTGGCTTGGAGAGCAAATTACAGAAAAAGGATTAGGAAATGGTATTTCTTTAATTATTTTTGCTTCTATTGTTTCAAATATCCCAACAATATTTTCAAATATTCTAGGAAGTGTTGGAAGTCTTACGGGTGATACTGGAAAACTTATTCCATTTGTTGTTTTCTTAGCTTTAGTTGTAGTTCTTGTAATTTTAACAATACTAGCAACAGAAGGGCAAAGAAAAATTCCAGTAAATTATGGAACTGGAGGACAATCAATGGCTTCTAATTTACCAATTAGAGTGTTGCAAGCTGGTATGATTCCAATTATTTTTGCATTATCTCTTGTTACTTTTCCATCTGTAATTTTACAAATGGTTCAGCCTGAAAATTCACCAGTTGCAGATTTTATTACTCAAAATTTAAATCCTGGTTCGGCTTCTCCATACTTTTTTGCAATTTATACTGCATTAATTGTATTCTTTTCTTATTTTTACGTTTCTATTGTTTTTAAAACAGAAGACATTGCTGAAAATATTCAAAAAAGAGGAGGGTTTATTCCAGGATATAGACCTGGTCGAGAAACTGCAGAACATCTTTCAGAGGTTTCATTTAGGTTAAACTTATGGGGAGGATTATTTCTTGCTTTTGTAGCAATTATACCTATGGTTTTTACAGCTTTTTCAGATACTCTTACTTCTCAAGATTTAATAGTTTCTGGTTCTGGTATCATTATTATTGTTGGTGTTGTGTTAGATCTTATTAGAAGAATTAATGATCAACTTGTTACTCAAGATTATGATAAATTGAAATAATCTTGAAATAATCTTGAAATAATAAATATTCTTATTTATTTTTCAAATACTCTTTAACGTCTAAAAAGCTGGTAGCAATTTTGTTATCAGCTTTTTTTACAGTATTTTCTCTGTATACATGTTCTGTGTATGCAACGCAAAATCCGTATTTTTGTGGCACCATTCCTACATCATTTGAGCCATCTCCAAGTCCAATAATTTTAATATTATTTTCTAAATTAAACTCTATTAAATTATTTTTTATTAAAAAAATTGTTTTGTCTCGTTTTGCTGTATCAGAAAGCATTTGACTGTTTTTAATGTCAAGTCCAATAATTTTACAATCAAGATTATATTCAAAGCAATTTGCATAAGTTTGATTTTTTAAAATTTGTTTTTCATTTTCTGGAATATTTAATTCTTTGATTTTTAGAAAAATAATTTCTTTAAATCCTCCTGAAAAAATAAAAAATTTAGATTTTAAACTTCCATGGTTTTTAATTATATTATTTAATAAATTTTCAACATGATTTGAAAAATGCATTTGATCTTTAGCAATTGTTCTTAAATTGTCTATAGAAATAAGAGAGTTTTTCTTTTTGGTGTATTCTACTAATATATTTACTCGTTTTTCTAAACTTTCTTTAAAAGAAAGTTTTTTTATATTGCTGTTAAAAATACCATTCATTTGAGAATTTGTAATTTCTTCAATTTGTTTGCTGGCTTCAGGTCCAGCAAATTTAGCAATTTCATCCAAAATTTCTTCTTGCATTAATGTTGAATCATTATCTGTTATAAGTGAGTGCATAAAAATTTATTTATTAAAATTTGTAAGTTTTTTTCAAAATTTATTTCTGAATATTGTTTCATATTTTCAGAAATTTTTTTTCTATTTTTATTATCTGTAAAATATTTTTGATTTTCTGTGTTTTCAAATATTTTTATTGCAGAAATTAAATTTTCTGTGGTTTGTTGATCAAAAAAAATTCCATTTTTTTTATCTCCATCATCAAAGACCATGTTGATAGCTCCTCCTTTTTTTAGTGCTATGCAAGGTGTTCCAGAGCATAATGCTTCCATTGGTGCAATTCCAGCATCTTCATTTTGTGGAAATAAAAATGCTTTTGCTTGTCCAAGCATTTCTATTAATTTTTTATCTTCTACAAAGCCTAGAAATTCTATATTTGTTGCTCCATTTGCAAGTTTTTTTAAATGTTCTAGTTCTGGACCTCTTCCTCCAATTTTTAATTTTTTATCTGGCATTTGCTTAAACGCTTTTACTAATAAATCAAATTTTTTATATGGAATAAGTCGTCCAAACGAAATATAAAAATCTGATTTTTTACTGTCTAATCCTTTTGCAAATTTTTGAAAATCTACAGGAGGTCGTAAAATATCAGCCTCTCGTCTGTAATATTTATTTATTCTTCGTACTACATATTCGCTGTTTCCAATATATGCATCTGGGCGTTGTGCAGAAACAAAATCCCAAATTCTATCTTTTGTAAACATTTTAGGGAAAAGTGGTTTGAGTGGTCTTAAAATTTTTGGAATATTAATTCCTTCTTTTAGAAAATATTGCCATTCATCCCAAAAATATCGTGTTGGAGTGTGGCAATAGCACAAATGTTTTGTGTATTCATCTACAATTACACCTTTTGCAATAAATGTTGAAGATGATAGAACGAGGTCAAATCCTCTAATGTTTAATGTTTCTATTGCTGTTGGTAAAAAAGGGTAGAGTACTTGATGTCGTTTCTTTATAAAATTGGGTAATTTTTGAAGCCAAGTAGTGTGTACTTTCGAATTTTTAAATTTAGGAAAATTTTTAGAAATATATACAGGTGTAAAAATTTCTGCATTTGGATAGAGATTGAGAAAACTTTCTAAAACTTTTTCTGCTCCACCTTGAGTAGTAAGCCAATCTGCAACAATTGCAACTTTTAATTCTTTTTTCATCATAAATATTTTTCTAGGCAATAAATAGATAATAAAATTTATATTTTATCATAATGATTTTAAATAAATGGTATCATATTTTGTAATAAAATGAAATTGTAGAAAAAAATATTGTAATACACTATATAGTATGATATTATATAAAATATCACAATATATAGATATTTTATTAAGTTATTTAAAAACAAAAAAACATGACAGAATTAATGAAGCCTCGTCCAATTTTTAATAAAGATGGAGATGACTCAGTGCAAAATAGGAAAATTATAAAAGGGGATACAACAGGAATATTTAATTTAAATGAGGTTAAGTATTCATGGGCAAAAAATATGTATCAGGTTATGATTGGAAATTTTTGGGTTCCTGAAAAAGTAAAAGGATTACCCGATGATGCAACAATGTTTAAAAGTTTGAATCCTGCAGAGCAAAGAGCATATAAAGGTGTTATTTCTTTTTTAACTTTTTTAGATAGTTTGCAAACTGTAAATCTTCCGCATTTTGCCGATTATATAACTTCTCCAGAGGTAAATTTAATTTTATCAATTCAGTCATATCAAGAAGCTATTCATTCTCAAAGTTATGCAACTATCTTAGAAACAGTAGTTTCTGCACAAGAGAGAGATGAGATTTATTATTTTTGGAGAGATGATAAGATTTTGTTAGAAAGAAATGCATATATTGGAGATTTATATCAAAAATTTTTAGATACTCCAAATGATGAAAACTTTTTTGAGGCAATTATTGCAAATTATTTGTTGGAAAGTTTATATTTTTATAATGGATTCGCATTTTTTGACACTCTTGTTTATAATCAAAAAATGATTGCAACAGGGCGTATGATTTCTTATATTCGAAGAGATGAGCTGACTCATGTTACAATTTTTGCAAATATTATTAAGGAAATTAAAAAAGAGTTTCCTGAAATGTATAATGAAGAAACAATTGTAAGAATGACAAAAATAGCAGTTGATCAAGAAATTCAATGGACAAATCATATACTAGGAAATGATATTGGTGGAATTACAGAGGCATCTACAGAGTTATATACAAAATGGTTGGCAAATCAGCGTATGCTTACTCTTGGGATTAATCCAATTTATCCGGATGTAATAAAATCACCATATAAACATTTAGAACATATGGAGGATAATAATAGTGAAAAAACAAACTTTTTTGAAAGTACTGTGGTAAATTATACGCAAAGTTCAAGTATGAAAGGTTCTTGGGATTTTTAACATTTAATATAAAAATTTAATATAAACACATGTATATTCTGGAAAATCCTGCTGATTATTTTTTATTAGGTGTTGGAATTACGACTATTTTGTTTATTGTTTATTTTGTATCAAAAAAAAATGAGATTGAAAAACAGGCTGATTATATAAGATTGCTAGAATCGGAAAATTTTGAAAATAAGGCAAATTTGCAGTCTCAAAAATATAAAATTTTAGAATTAGAAAAAGAAAAAAGATACATGGAAAAATATAATGAAGAGAAAATAAATGAAAAATTGGAAAAATTAGAATTTTCTCGTATTTCTTTGGAATCAGAAAAAAATAAAATTCTAAAAAAAGAAGAAGAAATTTATAAAAAACAAGAAGAGAAAAAATATAAATTGTGGACAGAGCATGAAGAAAATGTAATTTCTAAAATTAAAAATCTAGCCAAAAAAACAGAATATAATTTTTCTGTTTTTGATAATTTAAATATTCCAATAGATTTTGAATTTAATGTAAAGCCAGATTGTATGATAGAGTTTTTAGATCAATATGTTATTTTCGATGCAAAAAAATCTAAAAATCCGCAAACTTATATTGATGCACAGGTAAAACAAACAGCAGAAAAATATTCTTCACAAAAATCATCTGAATTATTTGAAAAAATATATTCAACAATTTTTTTTGTTATGCCAGAATCTGATATTTCACAATTAAAAAAAACAGAATTTCAAGAAAATGGATATACTTTTTTAATAATTTCGGAAAGTCAAATTTCTTCTGTTTTTTATTTTTTGAAAAAAATATCACAATATGAAAAAATTTCAAATTTTAATCCGCAAGAACGAGAAAATTTGATTCAATTAATAGCAAGTTACGATACTCATATTTCATATCAAAATGCTGTAAATTTTGTGTTGGCAAAACAATCATTTGCTTTACGAAAAAATAAAAAATTACTTCCAGCTAATTTTGTTTCAGATGTAAATATAATTCAAAAAAAAAGTAAAAATAAAATTTTAAATCAGTCTGAAATTTTAAAATATGCAAAAAATCAAAATATACAAAAAAAAGAAATTTCAGATTTTATAAAACCAAATCCTGAAATTTCTGTTGATATAATGCAAGAAACTGAAAATTTAGTAAAAAATATAAAAATAGAGCATGTCTAAAATTATATTTAAAAATTATTTGCTAATATAGCTTTTAATAATACTGATTATATTTTTTGCTCCAGATTTAAAAGCAATAATAAGTCTGGCAGGTTGCCATAAATAATTTTGAAATAATTCAAGAGTGTCTTGAATTTCTGCAGTTAATTTATTTATATTTTTAAGAGTATTGGATAGTCTAAAAAGTATTGGAATTAATAAAAAAGCAACAACTATTAAGAAAAACGAAATAGCTAGGTATAAAATACTGAGAGCATTTGTAATTAAAAAATCAATCATAGTGTTTTTTTGTAAAAAAATATAAAAAATACAATTATTTTAATTATATAGTATATGTATTCCCAAAAAATAACAAATTATGATACTATTAAATTATAAAAATTTAATATATTGTTATCATGAATGAAATAATTGTACGATATCCACCTTCTCCAACAGGTTTTTTTCATATTGGAACAGCACGAACAGTTCTTTATAACTTTCTTTTTGCAAAAAATAATAAAGGAAAAGCTATTATGAGAATGGAAGATACTGATAAAAATAGATCTGAAAAACAATATGAAGATAATATTTTATCTGGGATAAAAAAGCTTGGAATGGCTTGGGGAACTGATTGGGCTTGTTCAGAAGATGAAATTGAATATCAAAGTAAACGAACAGAGATTTATACAAAGTATATAAAGCAACTTTTGGCAGAAGATAAAGCATATTATTGTTTTTCTACTCCTGAAGAGTTGAATGAATTGCGAGAAAAAGCCCAAAAAGAAAAAAAAGCATTTAGATATCCAGAAACATGGCGAAATGCTGATAAAAAATTGGTGCAAGAAAAACTGGATGCTGGAGAAAGAAGTGTTATTCGATATAAATTGCCTAAAAATATTTCTGAAATTACTTTTACAGATGCTGTAAGGGGGGAGGTGACTATCAATCTTGCAGAACTTGATGATTTTGTAATTGCAAAAAATTTAACAACTCCTTTGTACAATTTTTGTGTAGTGATAGATGATAATGACATGAATATTTCTCATGTTATTCGTGGAGAAGATCATATTTCTAATACTCCAAAACAAATTTTATTGTTTAAAGAATTTGGTTTTGAAATTCCAACTTTTGCGCATTTGCCACTTATTTTAAATGCGGATAAATCAAAATTGTCAAAACGAAAAAATAAAGTTTCTGTAGATGATTATCTTGCAGATGGATTTTTACCAGAGGCTCTTATTAATTTTTTAGCTCTTTTAGGGTGGAATACAAGTGATGAGCAAGAAATTTTTACATTAGAAGAATTGATAGAAAAATTTAGTTTGAATAGAGTGCATAAAGCAGGAGCTATTTTTGATATTGAAAAATTGAAATGGATTAATCAAGAATGGATAAAAAAAATGGATATTTCCATGTTTTATTCAAAAGTTTTAGAATATTGGAATAGTGAAGATGTAAAAAAATCTGAAAAATATAATTTTGATATTTCAAAATTTGGAGATTTATCAGGTTGTGAAGAAAATAATAAAAATATAAAATTCTTAAAAGAAGCTTTATCTTTGGTAAAAGATAGAACAAAACAACTTTCTGAAGTTTTTGAAAATTTAGAACTTTTTTATACAGATGATAAAAATCTTCAATATTCAACAGATATTTATTTTCATAAAAAAATGAAAACAAGTAGTGAAACAGCAGGGGAGTC
>CAZDZQ010000044.1:0-8393 GCA_964509985.1 uncultured Candidatus Peribacteria bacterium | reverse complement strand
AAAAAAAATAGAAAATATATTAATAATTTAACGGCTTCAGGGCTTAAGGGCTTCAGGGCTTCAGGGCTTCAGGGCTTCAGGGCTTCAGGGCTTCAGGGCTTCAGGGCTTCAGGGCTTCAGGGCTTCACGCGTAATAGCATGTAGTATTTATTTTATGATAATTTCTAAATTATTAAGAACAACTTTTTTACCCAGGGCGGGGTAGAAGAGATTTTTTTTAGTACATAAAAAAATCTTATATAATATATTTTAATTTAAATACACATGACAAAAATAAAAAATTTAAAACAAACTTTTAAAAATTTTTCTGGAAGTTTATTGATAGGAACATTCATTGTAGGAGGAATTGCGAGTGCAACTTTTGATTTTACTACACTTCCAGGTTTAGATAAAATTAGAACTGGAGAAATAATTAGAGCTGATGATATTTTATCTCTTTCTACAGCACTAGGAACTCTTGATCAGCGAACCGCTAATTTTTTTGAAAATGTTACAACTGGAGATGATGGTATTGTAAATTTTACAAATGGTTTAACTATTCCAACATACGCAACCGAAGCCGATCTTCCCGATAATCTTTTGGAGGGAGCGATAGCATTTGTAACAGGATCAGGATTGTTCGCTTTTGATGGAGCGGAATGGGCAACTACGGGAGGAGGTGTGAATATCTCAGATTCAAATAATGATGGATTGCCTGATGCATGGGCAAATGAGTACAATGTTTCAAATGCTAATGCTGATAATGATTCAGACGGTGCAACTAATCTTCAAGAATTTATTGCAGGAACAAATCCTACCGTAGTGGATTCAGATGGAGGAGGAGAATCGGATGGTCATGAGTTAGCTGCAGGGAGAAATCCAAACGATGGATCTGATGATGTTGCATCTCCTGATGGATTGCCATCAGGTATTTCATTTAAAATACCAAAATATACATTTATTGCATCTGTTCATGATAATAATTATTTGCCTATTGCAAATCCTGATGAAGTAGAAGATCCTGTTGTTGATATTCAAGGAGTATTAGACACAACGGGGCGTGAAATTTTATTGTCTTATATTGCGAATGCTTCTGTTGAAATTCCTGAATTTTCTCAAACTATTATTGTACCTGCAGAAAAAACAGAAAATGGGATTGCTACGCCTATTAATCTTTCATATCCTGCTCAAACTATTTCAGGTAGAGGTAAAGTGGTAGCTACATTAAAAGCGGTTAATGAGCCTCTAAATGTAAAAAAGCTTGATATTGATCAAAACTTTCAACGTTCAGATTGGTTAACCCTTGCAGACTTTACTCTTGCTCTTGATGAATTTAATGAAGCATCTATAAAGTTTATTGTTGCTCCTGGAGTTCCTGATGCAAAATTTGGAATAGAAACAAATGGGGTGTATGAACATGATTTTTTATACATGCCAGTGGTAGCGCCAGACGGTTCTATTTGGTTAAATAATCAATTAGGTGCTTTGTATTCTAATACTCATTCAGAATTTTTTAATCCTACGCAGCAAGCTACTTATAAACTCGATTATAAGGGATATGGTTCGAGTTTTCAGTGGGGGCGACCAGCTGATGGGCATGAGTTGATTAACTATACAGGAGAGAAGAGTGGGGCATCTAAGTATAGTCAAACATATGATCCCTTCGATTCAATTTCTCCAAGTAGTAATAAATTTGTTAGGGATCTTGATTGGACGACGGCTGATGATGATGGGGCTCTTAGGCGTAAGGCATGGTTAGATGGTATTGATCCATGTCCTAATGCTTATCATATTCCCTCTGCTTCAGAGGTTCAAAATGCTTTTACAGCTGAAGATTTAATAGATCATTGGAATCCTATAAATTTCTCATGTAGGAGATATCATGAGTCAGGATCTCAGAAGGGTTACTTTAATTGTAATTTGGTATGGGTTACGAATGGTTATGCTACTTCTGTACAGAGAGATACAAATGGTAATGTTTTAGATGCTAATACTGGAATCAGAGGTGACTCTCTTCCAATTATATGTATCCAGGATTAATTTAGATTTGCATTTCTGGGCTTAATGGATATTTTAGGTGGGTGCTAAAAATAGAGTTATATTAGCTTAAAACCACTATAGCTCTATTTTAAATAAAAGAAAAAATATATAGAAAATATGTTGAGTATTCACTAAAATTTTGAAACATAATTAAACATAGAATTTGCAGCAACGGCTCCTTCTCCTACGGCTGTTGCAACTTGATGAAAATGATTTGAACCAGTTGTTACATCTCCTGCAGAAAAGAATCCTGCGTTGTTTGGAAGTGCTTGTTCTTTATCTACAACAATATATCCATGATTATCTTTTTCAATATTGAAACTGTCCAAAAGGGCTGTGTTTGGGTCTGCTCCAATCTCAATAAAACATCCATCAAGTGTAAATTCTTTTCCGTCTGTAGAAATAACTTTTTCTAGTTTTGTATCTCCTGCAAATTCTCCAATTGATGTGTTATATACTACTTCAATATTATCTTTTTCTTGTAATTTTTCTTGCCAAATTGGTTCTGCTCGCATTTTATCTTTTCGTACAAATAAATATACTTTAGGGCATAAATCTGCCATATAAATTGCTGCAGTTACTGCGCTGTCTCCAGCTCCTACAATACCAACAGTTTTTTCTTTAAAAAACATTCCGTCGCAGGTTGCGCAATATGTAACACCTTTTCCATAAAATTTATCTTCTCCTATTGCTCCAAGTTTTCTGTTTTTTGTTCCAAGAGCCAAAAGAACAGTTTTTGCTGTAAGAGTTTCTCCAGAATATGTAAGACTGATAGAATATGTATTATCGGCATTTTTTTCTATTTTATTTACTTCGTCCATTTTTGTTTCGGTTCCGTATGCAACCGCAGATTCTTTAAATTTATTCATTAAATCTACTCCTTTTATGCTTACAAATCCAGGATAATTTTCAATATCATGAGCTAGGGCACCTTGTCCTCCTTCTTGTAATCCTATAACCAGAGTTTTTAATTTATACCTCACTGCGTATAATGCAGCAGTGTATCCTGCAGCTCCAGATCCGATAATAATGGCATCATAATCTGTAGTTGTTTTTGTGTCTGTCATAATTTTATTGTAAAAATATTTTAATAATGTAAATAAATTGTATTATAAGTTTTAAAGAACTGCAATAATTTCGATTTCAACTTTTGCTCCTAGTGGAAGTTTTGCAACTTCAAAACAACTTCGTGCTGGAGGCGTAATATTTCCTAAAAATTCAGCATATCTAATATTTACAGCATTATAATCATTTATATCTGCAAGATAAATAGTTACTTTTGCAATATTTTTTTTTGTTAAATTTCCAGCTGATAATAATGCATTTATATTTTCAAAAATTTGAGTAAGTTCAGAATCTAAATTTTCATTTTTAAATTCTCCTATTGGAGTAAGGGCAACTTGTCCTGAAAAATAAAATGTATTTCCAGCTTGCACAGCTGGTGAGTATGGTGCTGCAGGTTTTGCGGCATTTTTGGGATAAATCGCAGTGATTGTTGTAGGCATAGTTTATATAAAAAAATAAAGTAATAACTTAAAATAAGTTAATTTTATATGCATAATATTAAATTTTAATAAAAATGTGAACATCAGTTTGACAAATTGCTTATTTTTTTAGATAATTACAAAGTTGATAAATAATATATTCTTTATTAAAGAAAACATGGCTACTTGGGCAGTAAAAAAAGATGATGGAAATGAAACAAATGAAAGACTTATTAAAAGATGGAAACGACAAATGAATAACTCTAGAGTTATGTTAAATGTTCGAAATGGTCGATATTTTAAAAAAGCTCTTACAAAACGACAAACTCGAGAAGGTGCTGTTATTGCAGACGGATATCGACAGGAAAATAAAAGAAAAGCTTTTTACGCTTAATTTTAGTATTTATAGTCTAAATATAAAAACAGATTTATCTAAATCTGTTTTTTGTGTTTTATAAAAAATGGATATTTAACAGGTGTTTAAATTGAAATAGTATTATTGAGTTTGACAATATTTGTTTTTTTTGAAATAATTTGATAGAAAATTATAATTTAAAATAAGAACGAATGTCTAAAGTATGTATGCTAACTGGGAAACGACCAACTACTGGTCATAATGTTTCTCATTCAAAAAGAAGAACTATCCGACGATGGCTTCCAAATCTTCAAGTTAAAAAAGTTGAAGTTGAATATATTGATAGAAATGGAAAAACAGCAACAAAAACAATTAAAATGCGAGTTGCAATGAGTTCACTTCGAACTCTTTATAAAGAGCCTTCGAAGCATGAAATGAAAAAAATGCGACGAAAACTAGAAAAACGACAAGCTAAAAATGCTGCTTAGTTTTTATTTAAAAAAGATAGTTATTATGACTATCTTTTTTAAAATAAATTTTTTTAATATTTATTTTTTATTTACATATTATGACTTTACGAGTTGCTATTCAGGGATACGGACGAATTGGAAGAATGTTACATCGACAATTAATTGAAAATGATATTGAGGGTGTTGAAATTGTTGCAGTAAATTCTAGACGAAATACTCCATCAGAACGAGCTCATCTTTTAAAAAGAGATTCTATTTATAGAACCTCTCCTTTGAATATTTCAGCCGATGATGAAAATATCATTGTAGAAAAAAATGGGAAAAAATATATTACAAAATCGTTAAATATTGGAAATATTGATGATTTGCCTTGGGCAGAGCTTGATATTGATGTTGTGGTTGAGGCAACAGGGATGGCAACAAAAACTGATTTTGCAAAAAAACATTTGGCTCTTGGTGCTAAAAAGGTTTTGGTTTCAGCTCCAATGAAAGATGGATCTGCAATGCATGTATTTGGAGCAAATGATGAAGAAATTACAGCAGATATGACAATTCTTTCAAATGCGTCATGCACTACAAACTGTATTGCAGCACCTTTAAAAGCATTAAATGATGCGATTGGGATTGAAAGTTTTTTATTAACAACAATTCATTCATATACAGATTCTCAAAATCTTTTAGATAATTCTGCAAAAGATATGAGAAAAGCACGAAGTGGTGTGCAAAATTTAATTCCTACTACAACAGGAGCAACAGGAGCGGTAGGAAAGGTTGTTAAAGAGTTGGATGGAAAAGGAAATGGAATGGCTATTAGGGTTCCACTGGCTACTTCAAGTATTTCAGATTTAACAATCAATTTTTCAAAAGATGTAACAATTGAAGAATTAAATAATGTAATTGCTGAAAAATCAAAAGAAATTCCAGAAATTTTAGGAGTTTCGTACGAACCACTTGTTTCTACTGATTTTATTGCAGATACTCGATCTTCAATTTTAGATGCGGATTCTACAAAAGTTGTAAATGGAAAAACTGCACAAATGTTGTTTTGGTATGATAACGAATGGGGGTATGTGGCAAGAATGATTGATTTTCTTTCAAAATTAAAAACATTTAAATAATATATTTAAATTAAAAAAAACTATTAGATAATAATTAAAAAAAATCTAATAGTTTTTTTTGTATAATTTAAAAAATTATTAAAATTATAAAGAAATTATATTAAAAAAATCTGATATTTTTAATATTTTAATACCTAAATCTTCTGCTTTTGATTTTTTACTTCCTGCTTTTTCTCCAGCAAGTAAAAAATCTGTTTTTTTTGAAACTGACCCAACACAATTTCCTCCGTGTTGTTCTATTATTTCTTTTAATTCGTCTCTTGAATATTGTTCAAAACTTCCAGTTATTACAAATTTTTTATTTTCTAAAATATTAGAATTTTGAATAGATTTATTTTTGTGATTATTAGCATCATTTGTATTAAAAATAGTTTCAAGTTTTGTAAATAATTTTTGGTGAGATTCATTTTCAACAAAATTTATAATTTCTAAGGCTGTTTTTTCTCCTATATCGTCTATATTTTGTAAGTTTTCCAATGACTTTTCTGAAATATGAGAAAACGCAAGAAAATTTTGATAATGTTTTGATAATATTTTTGCTGTTTTTTCTCCAACTCCAGAAATTCCCATGGCATGTAAAATTCTCCAAAATGGCTGAGTTTTACTTTTTTCAAGTGCTGATATTACATTTTCTATAGATTTTATTTTAAAATTTTTAATTTCGCTCCAGTTGCTTTCTGTAAATGTATAAATTTTTGAAAAATCTGAAAAATGTGTTATTAATTTTTTTTCTATTAAATCATCGCATACTTCCGTTCCGAGTCCTTTTATATTTAGGCATTTTTTGCTTACAAAATGTTCAAGCTTTCCTTTTAAAATTTGCGGACAATCTGAATTTGAGCATCTCAAAGCTACTTCTTCTTGTTTTTTTATAGCAAGAAAATTGCAGATAGGACATTTTGTTGGAGTATTTATTGTTATACTTTTTTCTGAAGTTTTTACACTTTTTAAAATTTTTGGAATAACATCTCCAGATCGTTCCAATAAAACAGTATCTCCAATTTTTAAGTTTTTTTCTGTAATATAATCACTATTGTGTAGTGTTGCTCTATTAACTTTTACACCGTCAATTATTATATCTTGTAGATGAGCGACCGGTGTTAAGACTCCGGTTCTTCCAACTTGCCATTCTACATTTTCTAAAATTGTTTTTACTTGAATTGCTGGAAACTTCCATGCAATTGCCCAACGTGGGTGGTGCCCTGTTGCTCCAATTTTTTCTCGTAATTTATAGTTATTTACTTTTATTACAGCACCATCAATATCAAAATCGAAAGATTCTCGCATTTCTGAAATTTTTTCTATTACTGAAATTACTTCTGGAATAGAATTGCATTTATAATAATTTTTACAGTGAGGTATTTTATTTTGATTGAAAAATTCTAAAGTTTTTGAATATGTTTCTATTGTTTTTTGAGAAGAAGTTAGTGGTGTTTCGTAAAAAAATACTGACAGTTTTCGTTCTCTTGTTATATTTGAATCAAGTTGCCTAAGGCTTCCTGCTGCAGCATTTCGTGGAGTTGAAAATATTTTTTTGTTTTCGTTTTCTAAGTTTTTATTTAATTGATAAAATACGGATTTTTTCATTACAATTTCACCTCTTATTTCAAAAAATTTATCTGTAGAAATTTTGGAAATATTAAAAATTTTCCCGGTATTGTCAGAAATTGTTTTCATATTTTGCGTAACATTTTCACCTTCTTCTCCGTCTCCTCTGGTTACAGCTCTTATAAATTTCCCATTTTCATAGACACAAGAAATTCCTAATCCATCAAATTTTGGTTCTACTATATATTTAGCCTCAGTGTTATTTTTTTTATCTAAAAAAGATATATTCTCTTTTTCTAAAATTTTTAAAAATCTCTCTTCCCAATCAAATAAATCTTCATTTTTAAATGCATTTCCTAAAGAAATCATGGGAACCATATGTTTTGATTTTTTTAATTCTGTTTGTTTTGGAGCATAAATTTTTTGAGTTGGTGAATTTTCCAAAATATATTCTGGATATTGTTTTTCTAAATTTTTTAGTTCATGAAACAGTTTGTCAAATTCTATATCTGAAATCTCAGAAATATTATTTTCATAATATAATTTTGAATATTTGTTAATTTTTTCTGTTAATTTTTTGATTTTTTGTTGTATATTTTCTGAGTTTTCAAATAAATCTAAATTCATGAATAAAGTTTTAATAAAGTTAAAAAAAAGATTTAATATATTATTTTTCTGCTTTTTTCATAGCATAAATTCCATAAATTCCAGTGATTAGTAATACTATATCTGTGCTGGCTCCTCCAATAGATCCATTAGAAATATTATATGTTAACCATCCTAAAAGCATTATGGTAAATGCAATTCGCATCCATACACCCTTTAATGTAAATAAAATAATGGTGCTTAAAATTGAAGCAGCAACGGGAATTAAATTAATTAATTTTTCAGATTCTGTTCCGTTATCAACATATGTATATAAATAATATCCAATAAAAATATAAACCAAAACAATTACAAAAGATATTTTTTTATTAAACGGATATTTTATAGCTAATAAATTCTTTATAACATCAACAGCGTTTAAAAATCCTGCAGAAAGTGCTCCTAATAGCAAAAAATGAATAGCCCAAATAAAAGAAGACATTGTCATTCTTATCATAAATTTTTCATCGTTATTACTGAGAAAAGTAAGCAGAGACATTCCTAATCCAAAAAATCCAATAGTTTGAGCCCACGGATTTGTTTGAAAAAGGTGAATAATTTGTGTTAGTAAATTTGTAATAATATCCATGTTTTTTTAATGAGTGAAAAAAATTCTCTTGTTAGTTAAACTATATCATGATAAAATGATATGAACTATAAAAAATAGTTCTAAAAACAAAAACATAAAAAACACTTGACAAAATGCAAAACTTACAAATAATTAACAGGCTACAGGCTACAGGCTACAGGCTAC
>CAZDZQ010000043.1:0-19288 GCA_964509985.1 uncultured Candidatus Peribacteria bacterium | reverse complement strand
ATCTACAAAAGTAGAAATTTTATAAGTCTATTAGAGAGCGAAAATGTGTTATTTAAGGCAAAAAGATGCAATTCTTGAAATTTTTCAAAAAGACTTTTTACCTTAAATAAGGGAAACTCAAAAAAGAAAGACTGAGGTTTGCAATTTTTTTATAAAAAAGTACAAAAGACCTCTAAACAATAGGCTTACGGAACTTCCACTTCTCGTTTTTTTCAAAAGAGAATGTGTAGGATTTTTTAATGATTTCAAAGTTCTGTGAAAATTGTATATGAAAAAAATTTTTATGAGAAGAGAATTTTTAGAAAAATCTGAGTTTTGCAGATTTTATTTAAAACAAATATTTATAATTTCCTCTTTCAATTCATTAAATATGTTTTCTGTAACTTTATTTCCATATTTTGGTTTTTGAAATAATCGATAAGCATCGAAAACTCTAATTTGAGTAAGCATTGCCCAAGATTCTTTTCCTCCTACATTATTAAGATGAAAAAAATGAGGATTATCATATTCTTTTTTTTTAGAAGTGAGGGGAATTCCCAAAAAATTTCTTCCAAATTTTTTTAATATTAATACAGGTCTAAGGTGATCTCTTCCTTTTCCATAGACCTCTGTACCAAGGTTTTGTCCTAATGCAATCCACCAAATTTCTCTTTCACGATATTGAGGGTATGTTTTTTTATCAAAATGAAGCTCTTGCTTCAGACCATTCCAATCATCAAATAACTCTTCTCTTTCTTCTCTTTCTTCTCTTTCTTTATCATTCATAATTTTATTTAAAATATCTTTACAAAATAAATATATCAATATATACTTGTTTTGTAAATTGCCATTCGGCACGACTCTTTTTAAGACTTTTTTCTTTTAAAGAGGTAATAAATATTCAAAGAGAAGATTTTTAATCTTCTCTTTTTTTCTATAATATTATTTTCTTCCTCTGTTAGAAGGCCTAGATCTAGAAGATTTCTCTTTTTTATTTATCCTATGGTCTTTTTGTTCACAATTATTTTCTCTTTTTTCAAATTCTGGATTAGCAATATTGCATGCAGCCGATTCATCTGAATTTGTTACAGCAATAAAATTCATTGAATTATTGTCAGTACTAAATCTACAATTTGTATTAGTACATTCATATCTATGCTTATCCCATTTATCTTCTTTTCGTTTCTCTGTGATTGCATTTTCTAAACACCTAGGACATCGAGAACTACTACATGTCGTTGGAATAAAATGAATAATTCCAAACTGATTAAGAGGATTTGTTGAATCTTCTCGTAAGAATATAGTTTGTTTTAAATTTGGAGGAACAAGTCCTTTTTTCTGAAATTTTCTATACAAAGCCCATTCTAAACGCCTTGCAATACTTTCTTCATTTTTTGTTCTATGATTATCTATATGTTTTTTTGTTTGTAAATTTTCAAGATTAATAATAGCAGGATATTTTTCATGTAAAAATGAAATAATACCAACCATATTTGCTGTAATAGCATCTCGTAAATTATTTATTTGTTGAATTGTATGTTCTTGCATCAATCCATCTTTTTTTAACGAATTAAGATATTCTTGTAAATCGTTTTGTAAATTATTTCTTGAATACACTTTTGATTGTTTCGGCAAAAAATAACAAAGAATTTGATACTGATTATCTTGTTTTTTTATTACAAAAGCATTACGAAAAATATTGAGCCCCTTATTTGTTTCAATATTCCATGCTTGATGATTTTCATCACAATATTCAATGTGAGCCACATCATCTATTTGAGTAAAAATATCAAAAAGTTTTCGTTTTGCATTTGCTTTTTTTAAATTGATATATGTTTTTACATCTCCATTTAAAATAATTTTCCCTTTTATAACTTTTGCTGTTGTAAGATCTATAAATGCTACTGTTTCTTTTGTAAAATATTTTTCAATTTCTTCTTCATCATTCATAAAATAAGAAGGATTATCAGAAATTTTTACAGTTATTTTTGTTCCTTTTGCATCGTTAATAATTGTTTTTGTATCTTCTGGATTTTTTATTTCAAAAACTTCAATTTCGGGAAATTCTGGTGTACAAAAAATTTTCTTTTCTCCATTGGAAAGAGTCGCTTCATATTCTTCTTTTGTCCATTTTACTACACCTAGTGTTGCAAGTTCTTGATTCCCTCTATCAATTCCAAAATACCATAAATTTTCTCCTGTTTTTTGTATAAAATCTCCAATTACTTCTGCATTAAAAATCTTGATTTTTTCTATTAAATCTTTTTCATTAGCAAAAGTAGTTTTTAATTCTTTTTTTGCAGCATTTTGCGTAAGAGTAAACGAAATTCTAAAATGTTCTTTTGAAAATCTATTTTTTTGTTTTTTCTCATCGTTTTGCTCTAGTGGTTTACGGTAAAAAATTCGTAATTCTGGATTGAGGCGAATAGGAAAATTTTCTTTTTTATTTTCATCTGTCCAAAAATTATGCCAATATTTTGTATGTTCTCGTTTTTTCCCAATATTTCGTTCTAAATCGTATGAAGTTATTTTTGAAATAATTGCTCCAAATTTATTTTTTAAAATTTCAATATCACTTTCTGAAATTTTTTTCTCTCGCAATGAATATGAAATTTTTTCAAAATCAATACGAAAATCTTCAACTGTTTTATAATTTTTTTCAATAATTGATGAAATTTTTTCTGCAAAACCAGAAAAATCTAATTTCAATTTTGTAAGCTCTCCATTAAGTGCTTTTTTATAACACTCTATTTTTTGAGCATATGTTTCAAACGGAATGTTTCCTGCTTGTTGAGAAATTTCCTTTGGATAATTTTTTCGTATAATTTTATCCAATGCTCTTAATGTAAATGAATTAAATGAAATTATTGTTGTATTATCGGCACTAGTAGTAATTGTATTTTGTGTTTTTTCTAAAAATTTCTTTGCATTAGAAATCTCTATTTTAGGAATTAATAATATATGTTTTTCATTGTTTTTTTCAAGAATATGAGCCCAATAATTAAGCAATCGTGATTCAATTTTTTCTTGTTCCATTCCACGAATTTCAGCTTTTAGTTTTCCAAAATCCATTGCCACTTTTTTATAAATAGTATTGCAATATTTTTGTGAATAATTTTTAAATCCCCAAGGTTTAATAAAGTATTCACTTCTTTTTTTACGCTTTTCTCTTAATTTTTTTGCAATTTTTGCAACTTCAAAACCTTTTGCAGTATTTTTTTTATTTCCAAGTTCTTTTATTTCTTCTGTAAGTTCTACAAATTTAAAAAATATATCTTCTTCTGTATCAAACAGAGGAAATTTTTTTTGTACAAATTGTTTTATTTGTTTTTTCTTATTGTTTCTTCTTTCTTCTTGTTCTATTTTTGGATCAGTTATTTCTCTTTCTACACCTGCTTGAGCAAGAAAATCATCAAAAGAAAATTTTTTATTTTTTTCTATTTTTGCAAGATTTACCGTTCCTTTTGTTTTTATTTTTTTAGTATTTTCATTTCCTTCTATTATTTCTTCTTTCCATTTTTCTTGATAAATAGATTCATTAAAATCTTTTTTTTGCGTTGCTCTAAAATCTTTTAACGCAGAATATAATTCTTGAAAAGTAAGTTCTTGTGGTGTATGAGCAGAATATTTTTCAAAACCAATTTTTTTCAAGAAGTTTTTATCTAACGAAGAGTTGTTTTTATATGGAGTTTCTTGTTCTCTCTTTTTTTCTTCTAAAATATCATTAACTGTTTTTCCATCAATATACTTTGAAGTTTTATTTATAGTATAAAAATTAAAACTTGCTCGTGCCACCTCTACTCCAGTTGTTTGATTTGGAGATAATATATCAAGGCATTGTTCTAATAAATTATTAAAAATTGGAATAGATTTTTCTAATTCTTTCATATAAAAATCAGAATCTTTATCTTTTGCATATTGAGGAAGATCTTTTACAAAAAAGAAATAATCTGATGAAAAAATAGATCGCAAATAAAATGCTAAATCACTATATTTTTTTTGAGTTTCAAGAGGTTGATCTATTACTTTTTCAATTTTTTTTAGAATTGCTTCATTTTTTTGAATCCATTTAATAAAAATTTCTTGAAGAAAATCAGCATTTTTAATAGTAAAAATTTTATCTGTAGATGTATTTAAATTATTTTCATAAAATCTATCTTTTGCATATTGCCTTAACCAAGGATATTTTATTTCTAGTCTTTTTTTCATTTCTAATATTCCTTCGTCAGTTTCAAAAAATACAGTATTTTTAAATACTGTAATCAGTATTTTATACTGATTTTTAAAATCTTGAAATAATATAGCATTATTCTCTTTTTCATCATTAGGTATAAAATTATCTATATCTCCTTTTAATGAGAATCCAATAGACTTTGTGTATTGAAATTTATGGGAAACATTTGACATATATAGCATTAAAATATACTTCATCCATTTTTACATTTTTTACCATAAAAAATCCAGAAAATTATAAAAACTTTCTAGATTTTTATTTTAAAATACCAAAATTTTCGTAAGTAGAAATTTTATAAGTCTATTAGAGCTCGTTGGGATGTTGCTAATGTGGCAAATATATCTACAAAAGTAGAAATTTTATAAGTCTATTAGAGTCCAGCACTTGTCATAATTCCACCATTAGATCTACAAAAGTAGAAATTTTATAAGTCTATTAGAGTTTTATACACATGAAACTTTTTTATTCAATCTACAAAAGTAGAAATTTTATAAGTCTATTAGAGAAAGCCAGCGATGAAGTTATTTCTTTAATGATCTACAAAAGTAGAAATTTTATAAGTCTATTAGAGAGATATAACATCTGAATATATCCATCCAACAATCTACAAAAGTAGAAATTTTATAAGTCTATTAGAGAAAGGTGTGGGTTTCTGCCGATTATCCACGCTATCTACAAAAGTAGAAATTTTATAAGTCTATTAGAGCTAATAAGATGAGTAAATTTAACTTTATATCTACAAAAGTAGAAATTTTATAAGTCTATTAGAGATATTTTACATTCCCGTGTTCGTATCGAATCTACAAAAGTAGAAATTTTATAAGTCTATTAGAGAGCGAAAATGTGTTATTTAAGGCAAAAAGATGCAATTCTTGAAATTTTTCAAAAAGACTTTTTACCTTAAATAAGCGAAACTCAAAAAAGAAAGACTGAGGTTTGCAATTTTTTTATAAAAAAGTACAAAAAACCTCTAAACAATAGGCTTACGGAACTTCCACTTCTCTTTTTTTCAAAAGAGAATGTGTAGGATTTTTTAATGATTTCAAAGTTCTAAAAATACTATATACAAAAATTAAAAAAGTTAAAAGAGATTTTTCTACACATTCTCACGAATCCTTTTCAAAACTTTTTTACTCACTACTTCCAACAATTCTTCATCTGTTGCATTTCTGATTCCGACAACTCCTCCAAATTTTTGCTTCAAAATTTTCTTTGTTTTTCCTCCAATTCCTTCAATTTCATCTAATATTGATTTTTGAAGAATTTTTTCTCGTCCAGCTCTGTTTTTTGTGATGGCAAATCTATGTGCTTCGTTTCTAATGCGTTGCAACATATGCCCTTCATTTGAATTTTTTTCAATATCAGTTTTATACATTTCACTTTCAAAATTTTCAGAATTATATCGAATTACAAAAACTTCTTCTTCTCTTTTTGCCAAAGAACAAATTTTTATTTTATCTGCATATTCTGTATTTTTTAAAATATTCCAAGTAGACGAAAGTTGCCCTTTCCCTCCATCAATAACTATTAAATCTGGAACTTGTAAAAATGAATCGGTGAGAGATGTAGACAGTTTCCCTTCTTTCCACATATACAACTCCCCTGTTTCTGCATCTGTTTTTTCTTCAAATCCTAAAGACTCCAAAAAACTTATAATATTTGTAGAATTTTTATTATTTATATAAATTTTATATGCTTCAGATTTTGTTTTTAGAAAAATATCCAATAATAATTTTCTGGCTTGTTTTTCAAAATTTTGAACATCGCCAATACTAGAATTTTCTTTATTTTCTAGCAATAATAAAATTTTTGCATGTTTTATAACATTAACAGAAACACTTGCAAAAATATTTCCATAATCACATATTATTTTTTTAGATTTTTTTAATTTTTTTCTCTTCTCTAATTTTTCTTCTGATTTTTCTTCTAATTTTTCTTGAAAAACTGCATAAATATCTGTATAAATTAACTTTTCTAGTTTTTTTGATTTATTTATTTTTGATGAAAGAGAAACAAAATTTTTGATAAGATTTAATTTTGATAATAATTCAAAATCTTGTTTTCTTTTTAATTTTTCCGTTTTCCAATTTTCATCAAATTTTTCTGGAAGTCTAACAAGCCGACGAGTCAAGGCTTCTGCCAAAGATTTAAAATCGTCAATTCCTGTTTCTGTATTTATAGATTTGATATTAAAAGATCTATAATCCGATTTTTTTTCTTTTCCATTTTCAAAGACCACCATGGATGCAACTGTTTTTTCTCCTGAATAATGAGAAATATCATAGCATTCCATTCGTTTTGGAAAATTTTTCATTTCCAATTTTTTTTGTAAAACTTGCAATGTTTCTTCATAATTTTCATCTTTTTTAATAAAACTCATGGCATGGCGTTTTGCATAATCTTCTGCATTTTGATGTGCTAAATCTAAAAGTTCTTTTCTTCTAGCTTTTTCTGGTAAAGAAATTTCTACTTTTGCACCATTCAAAACTTGTAATTCTTCTGTAAAATATTGTTCCCAAACTTTTGCTTCATCTGCATCAATAAAATCTTTATCAACAACAATTGTTTTTGGAAAATCTGAAACACGATTGGCATGCGATGCTAAAAATGCATTAAGTGCTTCTTGTTGCACAGAAAATGGAACAGGAGAAAGTGAACTTTCATTTTTAATCATTACTGGAAAAGTTTGAGAATTGATAATTTTTCCATTTCGTGCAGAAAAAACATGAAAAAATACATGCCCATAATTGGTATACAATCCAATAATATCTGCAGAAAGTTCGTTTGGTGCAGATATAATTTGTTTTTCAGAAATATTTTCTATTGATTTAATAACATCTCTTGTTTTAGCAGCCAAAGTAAATTTTGAATTTTTTGCATAATCCATCATTTTATTGCTAAGAAATTCTATAATTTCTTTGGTGTCTCCTCGCAAAAAATGTAATGCTTTTTCTACAATTTTTGAATATTCATCTTTTGAAATTTTCCCCATGCATGGCGCATGACATTTTTTTAAATGATAATTTAAACATGGAACTTTCTGATTTCCACTGTCTAATAAAATTTCTCTTGTTTCAGTATTTTCTGTAATTCCAATCGTTGAAGTTTTAAATAAAAAAATATCATTGAGCATATCTATAATTTTTCGAACTGCAGAACCCGATGTTTTGGGACCAAAATATTTAGCCCCATCTTTCAAAACTTTTCGTACCAAAATAATTCGTGGAAAATCTTCATTTGTAATTTTTATATAAGAATATGTTTTATCATCTCGTAACAAAATATTGAAACGAGGTCGTTTTTCTTTTATTAAATTATCTTCTAAAATTAAAGCTTCGGCTTCTGTTCTTGTGGTAGTCCATTCTATATTTTTTATTTTTTCTACCAATTTTTGAATTCGAATTGAATGATTTGCAGATTCTCGAAAATAACTTCGCACTCTAGACGATAAATCTTTTGCTTTTCCAACATATAAAATTTCATTGTTTTCATCTCGCATTTCGTATACACCCGCTTGTTTTGGCAATTTTTCTAAAATTTCTGAAATTTCTCCATATTCCGACATAAAACGATATTAATAAAGCATTATCTTTTGTATTTACAGAAAAAGTATAGTAAAATTAAATGATATTTCATATATAAAATATACACAAATGCTTATTTTAACAAATCCTGAATTGATGTCGGCAATGCGAAATTCTTATGCTTTACAGCAAATTTTATCAAAAAAAGAAATTGATATTTTGATAGAAAAAGTATTTAACCTAGCACAAGATGCACAAAAAAAACTTCTTGAAAAATTTAATCAAGAAAAAAAAGAAATTGAAATAAATAAAAATATTTATAAATTGAAAGAAAACAGAAAAAACTTAAAAAGTTTAGAAAACTTAGAAAGTTTTAAAAAATATAAATCTGAAATAAAAAAAATTATCACAGAATTTAAAAAACAAGAAGAAACAGATTTAAAAAAAAACAATATTCAAAATATAAAAAATATAGATAAAATATTAGAAAAATTATAAATAAATATAATTAGAAATATATATAAAAATAAATACATAAATGATAAACATAAACAATACATCATCTTTTACCTTTTTAAATGCAACCTCTCGTATAGATTTTTTTATAGAATCAAAATGTATTTTTGAAATGTCTGTTTCAAAACACTCCCTAGAACCCACACATAGCGTAAAACCACTATCTACAATAAACGCAAAAGAAGAATTTGAAAATGCAATAAAAACGCCAACTCTACAAAATATGAAAGCAGAGGCAGTAAAAATAATGTCTAAATTTTATAAAAATATAAATATTAGTGAAGAAAAAATAAAAAATAAAATTTCACAATTTCAAGCTGTTTTAGAAATGCGAACTTTACAATTCAACGAACTTTTACCTAAAAATAGAGCAATTCAATACTATAATATTTATCTAGACATGCTAGATCATCTTAAAGATTTACAAGATGAATCTATTAAAAAAAATGGAATTATGTCTACTGATGGATTTATGCTTGGAAACAATCGAGTAGAATCATTTAGCGTAAAAGAACCATTTAAAGCAGAATTAAAAAATCCAACAGATCCAATTGCATATTTAAAAGATGCAAAAAATAAAACATTTGTACCAAATCCAGAAAATTTTTCTAGAGAAAAATACCCAAATCTATCAATTTTAAACCTAGAAGGTCTGCCTCCAATAATTGCAAAAACTGGTATTGTTGAAATTGAAACAATAAAATTTCATGATAAAATTATTGGATTATATATTTTGGACGGAGATGAAGATTATCATTTATATGACGCCAGAACAAAAAAAATAAAAATTATAAAAGAAAAACCATCAAAAGTTTTAAACAGAACTCCATACAATCAAAAAAATAATATTCATAATACTTCTGGAGGTCTTACAACTCTTACATCTACAAACGATTTATACAAAACGTTTACTTCTGATCATTATGCATTATTTGCAAATGCAACAAATAAAATAAACAAACAAATCAACACATTACATTCACAAAATAAAAGTGCAAAATTTGATTGGGACGACTGGGGAAATACACCATTTGAAATTAATAAAAACGGAGATATCGTTTTAGATTTGGAAGATTGGGAAAATGACACAGATGTTGTTATTTTTACAAAAAAAGAACTTGAAGATTTAACGAAAACAACACCGCTTGTAAATGCTGAAAATATTGTAGATTTATTAAATAAAAACAAAGAATTGCTTGATTCTAGTATTTTTGATAATTTAAAAATTCAATCAGCAAAAAAAACACAAGATAATAAAAAACAAGAAATTAAAAAAACAACACCTGTTTTATCAAAAGAAAAATCAGGAATTACAGAAACTATAGACACAGCAAAAAATACCACAACATTAAAGCTTGGCAATAAATCATTTACATATTTATCTGATAAAAATAGAAATAATAAAAAATTTGTTACAGAAAATATTCAATTATTAAAAAATTTACAGAAGAAAAAACAAAATACTTTTAATATAATAGAACAAAAAGATAAGCAAAACAGAAGAATTTTACTTATAAATATTCAAAATAATAATTATAATTTAAATTTTATAACAGGAATTCAAAACAACAATAAACAACCAAAATATAAATTTATTACAAATGATAATAAAAACTCTATAAACGTTTTGACTGAAAACCAAAAATTTTTAGAATCACATATCAACCCATTTTACGAACATTTAGCTGATAAAAAAATATCTAAAACAAAAAGAGAAACAGCAATAGAAAAACAAAAAGAACTTCAAGAGAAAATGAGAGGAGAAGAAATAAAAGAGAGAGAAGAAATAAAAGAAAAGACAATAAATAAAACCCAAAACCCTCAACAAACACCACCAGAAACAACTAACAATATTGAAAAATTAGAAAATCTCACATTAGCAAAAATAAAATCTCATCCATATAAAATTGAAAAATTTGCACAAAAAATATCAAGCTCAAAATTACCATCAAAAAGCAAACCAAATGAACGAAAAAAAGAAATAATAAATCGTGCAAAAACATTAGCAAATATTTTTAATTTTACAATAAATATAGAAAATACAGAAAATACAAAAGAAGAAGAAAAAAAATTTATTAAATTTGTAAAATATGTACAAAAAAAAGTAGGAGCAACACAAGATGGAATAGTTGGAAACCAACTACTAACAAAAATTTGGACACGAAAAATAGAAGGAGAAACATTAGAAGGAAATTCAGAAAAAATAAGAAATCTTGTAATAGCAGCAACTAAAGAATTTGATAAATCTGGATATTAAAAATTTAAAAAATATATAAAATACAAAAGACAAGATGGTTCTTCTCGATTAGATTCTTTAAAAAATGTTACTAAAAACGGCAACAGGCGCTGATGGATTTTTAGATTCACAAAATTATATAAATAATAATAAATTTGATAATCAGAAATATTTAGAAGATTTTAAAAAATACAAAAAATCTCCAAAAGGATTGTTTAAGATGGATGCAAACACTAACAGAGGTTTAAATGAAAATAATTCAGCATTTTGGGATGAAAATAAAAGAAAAATAGATAGAATTGTAGATTATAAACATTTAAATGAAGGACAGTTTTAAATTAACTATAAATTTTTTTAAGTATTTTCATTATAGAAAATACTTATTTTTGTGTATGATATAAATAGAAAACTTTGTTCAACTTATTTATCATTTTATTATAAAAACATGAGTTCTCTCGTTATGCCATTTGAAAAAGGATCTGCCTCGCAAAAAATGTTATTGGGTGGAAAAGGTGCTAATTTAGCAGAAATGACAAATTTAGGTATTCCCGTTCCATACGGATTTACCATCACAACAGATTGCTGTAATAAATTTTATAACGAAGCAGAAGAGAAATTGTGGGATGAGTTAAAAACTCAAATTTTTGAAAATATATCAGATTTAGAAAAAAAATCTGAAAAAATATTTGGAGGAAACACCAATCCCCTTTTGGTTTCAGTTCGAAGTGGTGCCAGTGTTTCTATGCCAGGAATGATGGATACTATTTTAAATTTAGGTTTAAATTATGATACGGTAAAAGCTTTAGCAAAAGAATCTGATAATGAACGATTTGCTTGGGATAGTTTTCGTCGGTTTGTACAAATGTATGGAAATGTTGTAATGGGTGTTTCTCTTCACTCTTTTGAAAATGAAATTACACAATTAAAATCTGATAATAATTGTGCAGAAGATACTGATGTAAGCCCTGAACTTTGGCAAAAATTAGTAGAAAAATTTGTTAAAATTATTAAATCTGAATCTGGAAAAGAATTTCCTATGAATCCAAAAGAACAACTTTTAGGAGCGGTAGAAGCAGTATTTACAAGTTGGAATGCAGAACGAGCTATTTTTTATAGAGGTATAAATTCTATTCCCCATGATATTGGAACAGCTGTAAATGTTCAAATGATGGTATTTGGAAATTTAGGAGAAACTTCTGGAACAGGTGTATGTTTTACTCGAGACCCATCAACAGGAGAAAATATTTTTTACGGAGAATATCTTTTAAATGCACAAGGAGAAGATGTTGTTGCAGGAATTAGAACGCCTCATCAAATTAAAGATTTACAAAATTCTCTTCCAAAAATTTATGAAGAACTTGTTTTATTACGAACAAATTTAGAAACACATTTTAAAGATATGCAAGATATTGAGTTTACAATCGAAAATGAAAAACTTTTTGTTTTGCAAACTCGAACAGGAAAACGAAGTGCATCTGCTGCTGTAAAAATTGCAACAGATATGGTAAAAGAAAATGTTCTTACAAAAAAAGAAGCTCTTTCGCGAGTTTCAGATGATGACATAGAAACATTACTTCATCCACGACTTGATGAAAAAGAAAAATCTTCAAAAATCGCTTTATGCCAAGGATTACCTGCAAGCCCTGGTGGAGCTGTAGGAAAAATAGTATTTACTTCAGAAGATGCTATTGATGCCGCAAAACATGAAGAAAAAACTATTTTAGTGAGATATGAAACATCTCCTGAAGATATTTCAGGAATGCATGCCGCTGCTGGAATTTTAACAGCTTGTGGAGGAATGACATCTCATGCTGCTGTTGTTGCCAGAGGAATGGGGAGACCATGTGTTTCTGGAGCATCTGAAATTAAAGTAGATGAAGCTCGAGGAGTTATGCAAATTGATGATTTACTTTTAAAAAAAGGAGATATTATCACTATTGACGGTTCTACAGGTGAAGTATTTAATGGAAAAATCTCGAAACTTCCTGCTGATATTTCTGGACCTTTCCAAGAAATTTTAGAATGGGCAAAATCAGAAAAAACTTTGGAAGTACGAACAAATGCAGATACTCCAAAAGATGTTGCAAAAGCTGTAGAATTTGGAGCGGAAGGAATTGGACTATGTAGAACAGAACACATGTTTTTTGCAAAAGAGCGAATTATCGAAGTTCGAAAAATGATTCTTTCTGAAGATGAATTAACACAAAAAAATGCATTAGCAGAAATTCAAAATTTTCAAAAAACAGATTTTGTAGAAATTTATAAAATTTTAAACGATAAACCTATTTGTATTCGTCTTTTAGACCCACCGCTTCATGAATTTTTACCGCATGCAGACACTGAAATCGAAGAACTTGCCAGCATTATGGGGAAATCTCCACAAAAATTAAGAGAACGAATAGAACATCTAAATGAAGTAAACCCTATGATGGGACACAGAGGTTGTAGATTATTGCTTACAATTCCATCTCTTTTAGAAGCTCAAGTTCATGCAATTTTATCTGCTGCACAAGAAACAAAAAAAGAAAATGTTGAAATTATGATTCCATTAATTGCAACATTAGGTGAATTTAAAGCATTAAAAACACGAATTGAAGAAGTTGCAAAAAGTTATTCATCCGTTTCATTTAAAATTGGAACAATGATTGAAACACCTCGAGCTTGCCTTAGGTCTCAAGATATTCAAAATGAAGCAGATTTTTTCAGTTTTGGAACAAATGATTTAACACAAATGACATTTGGATTTTCTCGAGATGATATGGGGAAATTTTTGCCAGAATATTTACGACAAGGAATTTTAAAAAATGATCCTTTTCAAGTTGTAGATACAAGAGGAGTTGGAGAGCTTATGAAAAATGTTTTGTCTACACTTCCAGAAAATTTTAAAACTTCTGTATGTGGAGAACATGGCGGAGAAGGTCAATCTATTAAATTTTTTAATAAAATTGGAATAAAAACAGTTTCTTGTTCACCATTTCGAGTTCCAGTAGCTATTGTAGCTGCAGGGCGAGTGGCGTAGGAGAATAACAAAAAAAAAACTCAAGATTAATATCTTGAGTTTTTTAATACCAATTTTTTCACCAAAATACACAGTAATTTTATATACTAGTTTAAATAAAATAAAAAAAGAATGCATTTCTGCATTCTTTATAAAAATAGTAATTATTTTTTATCTTCATCAACCACTTCTGCATCAATTGGTCCATCATCTTTTGAATCTGAATCACAAGCACCACTTGCACATCCACCTTCAGCTTCTTTTTGAGCTTTTTCATAAACTTCAGCTCCTGCTTTTTGAAGAACTTTCATAAATTCTTCTGTTGCTTTTTCATAATCTTCTTTTTTTACATCAGCATCTTCTTTATCTCCTTTTGCCAATTCTTCTTTTGCAATTACAAGTGCATCTTCAACTTCTTTTTTTGTTTCTTCAGAAATTTTATCAGCATCATCTTTCAATAATTTTTCTGCTTGGAAAATTGCTCCGTCCAAACCATTTCTTGCTTCAACCAATTCTTTTTTTGCTTTATCTGCTTCTGCATTTTCTTCTGCATCTTTTCTCATTTGTTCAATTTCCTCATCAGATAATCCTGAAGATCCTTTAATTGTAATATGTTGTGCTTTTCCTGTTCCTTTATCAGTCGCTTTTACATTTAAAATACCATTTGCATCTAAATCAAAAGTAACTTCAATTTGTGGAACTCCTCGTGCTGCTGGTGGAATTCCGTCTAATACAAATCGACCTAACGATTTATTATCTTTTGCAAATTCTCGTTCTCCTTGCACAACATGCACTTCTACTTGATTTTGATTATCTGCTGCAGTAGAAAATATTTGAGATTTAGAAGTTGGAATTGTTGTATTTCTTTCAATAACTTTTGTTGCAACCCCTCCCATTGTTTCAATAGAAAGTGATAACGGTGTTACATCAAGAAGTACTACATCTTTAACATCTCCTCGCAAAACACCTCCTTGAATCGCCGCACCAAGAGCAACAACCTCATCTGGATTTACTCCTTTTGAAGGTTCTTTTCCAAAAAAGTTTTTCACTGCATCTCGAACCGCTGGCATTCGAGTCATTCCTCCTACAAGAATTACTTGGTCAATATCACTTGCTTTTAATCCTGCATCAGATAACGCTTTTTCACATGGTTTGATAGAATTTTTAACAAGATTTGCTGTTAATGCTTCAAATTTAGACCGTGAAATTTTTGTAATAAGATTTTTTGGACCACTTGCATCAGCCATTAAAAATGGAAGATTTATTTCTGTTTCTGTAGCAGAAGAAAGTTCTTTTTTTGCTTTTTCTGCAGCTTCTTTAATTCGTTGCAACGCCATTTCTTTTTGCGTTGGATCAATATCTCCACCTTTTAAATCTACACCTTCCGAAGTTTTAAATTCTTCTAAAAGATAATTAATAAGTGCTTCATCAAAATTATCTCCTCCTAAATGAGTATCTCCATTTGTAGAAATTACTTCAAAAACTCCATCTCCTAACTCTAGAATTGAAACATCAAAAGTTCCTCCCCCTAAATCATATACTGCAATTTTTTGATTAATATCTTTTTTATCTAAACCATATGCAAGTGCCGCTGCCGTTGGTTCATTAATAATTCGTTTTACATCAAGCCCTGCAATTTTACCAGCATCTTGAGTTGCTTGTCGTTGAGAATCATTAAAATATGCAGGAACTGTAATTACGGCCTCTGTAACAGGTTCTCCAAGAAAATCTTCTGCATCTTTTTTCAGTTTTGCAAGAACAAGTGCTGAAATTTGAGCAGGTCTGTGCTGTGTTCCTTTAAACATAATTTCTGCCTCTCCCTGTTTTCCTTTCACAACCTCAAATGGCATTGTTGCAACTTCTTTTGCAACCTCTTCTGTTGTGTGTCCAATAAATCGTTTTGCAGAAAAAATTGTATTTTTTGGATTCATAACTGCTTGTCGTTTTGCTGGATCTCCCACCAAAACTTCTTCATCTTTATACGCAACAATTGAAGGAGTTGTTCTATTTCCTTCTGCGTTTGTAATAATAACTGGCTCTCCACCTTCCATTACGGCAACACATGAATTTGTTGTTCCTAAATCGATACCAATAATTTTCGACATAATTTTTATAATTAAAATATAATTTGTATTTCTGTATTTGCTAAAATTATTTTTATATTTAGCATAAGTAATTATAAAGTGCCAAAAAAAATATGTAAAGAGATTTTTAGCAGAAAAAGTTTTTGAGTGCTAATCTTATTTTTTTACATCTATTAAAATATCTTTTTCACTCCAATTTCCCAACTCTTGCAACAATTTTTCAAAATTTAAAATTTTTTTTAGCAATTTATTATTTTCACCATCCAACTGTTCACGAGGATACCTTTTTGCCCCATCTATCAAGCGTTCTTGAATAGTTACAAATGTATCATGCAAGGCTCTTTTATCTGCATAATACACACAAATTTCTTCTAAACAAAATTCTTCTTTTCTAAAAATATCACCAGTATAATGACTTTTTACCACTTGCCCTGTCGCTTCAAAACCCATTTTATTTAAAATATCTTGCATTGCATATGCGTGATGCACCGTTCTATATTCAGCTTTTATTTTTGCCCAAAAATCACATTTTTCATTTGTGATATTTTCTTTTGGATTATAAAATTTTATTTGCTCAAAATCTTCTGAATTTTTTGGAAGTTTTGGAAAATCTACATATCGCACACAATCATGCAAAATTGCACTTGATTCAACTAATTCAACATCTATTGGCACATTATTATTTTCTAATTTTTGTGCACAAAAAACTGCAATTTTTCGTACTAATTCTATATGTTCTCGCACATGTAACGGCGTGAGATATCTATCTTGTAATTTTTTTGCTTTTGTAACTGAAATTGATTGTGAATTTTTAAATATAATTTCTATATTTCTATAATCTATATTTTCAAAATTATGAGTAAATTCTAATTCTATTATAGGTATATTTATATTTTCATCAGAAAAAAATTCTTGTTTTAATTCATCACTTATCCATTCTAACAAATAAATATTTTGACTATTTGTTTTCAAATCTTCACGAGAATTAATTTTATATTTTTCGAGATATTCATCTAATAATTCTGCACTTCGCTCTTTGGTTGCTCTATAAAAATCGGCATGAATAATATTTATATGCTTATTTTCAAAAATTTTAGAAATTCCAGACTCCACTTCTATTATAGAAAACGTTGGAGAACTAGACTGTAATCCCAAGTATTCAGAAAAAAATCTTGAAAATGTTGTTTTTCCTGCACCCACTTCTCCTTTTAATATAATCACTTGCCCGCCTTCTGGAAAACACAAAACTCGCGAAGCTAATTGCTCTGCGAGTTTTTTCATATTTTTTATATCAATTTTAAATTTCATAATTTATAATTACATACTAGTTACCTTACTATATACCACAAAAATAAATATTCCAAAGAATTAAATGGAGATAAAATAAAACATTACAATGTAGGAAAAGAAGCATTAGATTCTATATATGGAGGATTAAGCAAATATTTATTACAACTAGAAATTAAATTCTAAGTTATTCTTTATTCACATCAAAATTTTCGGCTTAATTAACATTTAGGGGGTGCTATTTTTTTTCTTCTATCTGGTCGTAATCCTCTGTGAAGTTTTACTTTATTTTTCCAATGAGAAAAACTACCATCTATAGAATTTGTTGTATTTGGAATTTTTAACGTCGACTATGAGTATATCTTTTTCTTCCTGTTCCGATATTTAAACTTTTTTCTTTTAAAAACAAATCCCATTTTTCATACCAAGAAAATAATAATTTCTCAAATTCTTTTCTCGTTGATTTTGTTAATTTCTGTACTACTTTTGCCAGCTCTTTGCTCGCTAATAATTTAGGATTTTTAGATATGTATTGTTGAACTGTTTGTTTTTGATGAAACAGACAATGCTGTATAGGTAGATTAGGAAACATACTTTTTAATAAATTCTTTACTCCTGCACGACCAAAAAATGTTGTTTTGTGTATCCAGTTTCTTCTGATAAATCTTTTAATGTTTGTCATGATTTTTTATTTAAAAATAAATTTTTATATTTTGAGCATATCACAAAAAAAGCTCTCTTCAAATGAATTGAAAGAGAGGCTTAATTTAAAAAAACAATTTAAACATGCAAATTATACAATTCTTTGAATATCCTGTAATTGCTGTTGTATAAATCTAATTTTTTCCAAAATTAAAAACTTTTTTTTAGATTGTGTTTTTGATTTTGATAATTTTCTAGATGTTCGATTTTCTATTTGCTCTTTTTCTTCAAAAATTTTTTTACCAAAAACCAACTTTTTTTCCATAAAAAAATTTTCTGTAACTACAAAATTTGTAATGCGTATAGATGAAAAATAACATGCCGACAACTCTCTTCTTACAAATGAATCAATACTTGAAAATAAAACTTTTACACTCCCCCATTTATAATAATGAAAAAATCCATTCAATTTTTTATTTATGATTTTTATTGAATGCTCTAGTGTTTTTTTCTTACTACAATTTCTATCAATAGTTTTTTTTAGCCATATTTTTAATTCATCATATTTTTGCTTTGAAATTGTAAAATATCCTGATGAATATGCGTAGCCTAAAAAAATTAAATGTTCGTTTGATTTTACAAACTGAGTTTTAGACTGATTTAAGACTAATTTCTGTTTCTGAATTGCTGGCAATAATGAATACCAATAAAAACTATCGCATTTTTTCTGTGTTTTAAAAAACACTAAAAAATCGTCTACTGAGTATAAAAATTTTATTTTATGAATATTTAACAATTTGATAATAGGAATAAGAATGATATATCCCAAAACTCTCCCCAAGCGTGATGCAATGGGAAGAGTTTTATTTTTGATTGGGGTAGCGTTTAAAAATCTCACTATTTCTTGTCTATAAAACAAATTAAACATATTTTGTCTTTCCAGACCCTGAGTTAAAAACACTGCTTGGTCCAAAATTTCTAGCAAAACTGCGTGATCTATATTCAAGAAAAATTTTTCAAAATCAAATTTTAAAATATGAGCGTGTTCTCTCCGTAATTTTTTCCATTCCTCCACCATATTTTCTGGATTATCCACAGGAAGATTCCCCACCACAGCAGAACGAAACACTTGAGACACAAAATTTACGCATTCTGAAGTTGGAGTTTTCCAATTTTCTGATTTTTTCATGTGTTGTTCTGTGTAGTAAGGAATGTTTTTCATAGTTTAGATTTTTTAAATTTTTTAAATTTTAAGTTTTTATATTATACAACTTATGCAATATTTTTTGTTTTCCGCCAAGCAAAAGCCTGTGAGGGTTTTGGTTGGAGGATTTTTGTCCGAACAAGCCCCAAGGAAAAAGTCCGAACAAACGAAGTATGTCCAGTTAAGGAAGATTAATCCTCTGCCAAGCAACGAGCAGAAAACCCGTATGCCCTATCATATGCAAGCCAGCTATTCGATGTGTCATACAAGTAAAGAGTCCGTGAGTATGTTTCATTTGTAGTGGAAGACCACAAGAAATGGTTAATACCGATGCCTGTTAAGGTAGCCGTGTTGTAGTTTCTGTAGCCGGAGTAAACGCCTTTGAAGGCACTCGCGAGGTAGCTCGCTTCATTATTTATATTTTCTTCAGATCGTGTTGCTTTCAGTTCCGTTTCGGTTGGAAGTCGGAATCCTGCAGGGCATATTCCCGTTCCATCAGTTTTAGAAAGAAATGCTGTTCGTTGTGATCCATCAGAATCGGTGGTTGTCCAATCAGATGAACCTTTTATAAATAAATTATTAGC
>CAZDZQ010000042.1:0-6675 GCA_964509985.1 uncultured Candidatus Peribacteria bacterium | reverse complement strand
TTTTATTTATTTTTTCACTATTATCTTCATTTTCATCATCTAAAATATCAGCAACCAGTGGTGTTGCAGTTGCTATTGGCGAAGTTTTAGGAGATGCATTATGAGTATCATCTTCACTATTGCTCGAATTTCCTTGTAATTTATTAACTATTATTGGGTTACTTCCTCCTCTACCATGAGAAGAAGTAGAAGTACCAGTATTAATACTAGTATCATTATCTGAATTACTATCATCAGAATTATCAGTGTTAATATCTGTGTTAATATCTGTATCAGCTTCTTCTGTAGCAGGTTTTCCCTCTGAAGTATCTTGAATATCCTCAAAACCAGCCTCAGATGTAATACCTGAAGCTGAACTTTCTGTTTGAGTAGACGTAAAATTATCCTCGTCTAATGTGTAATGAGACGAAGAGCTTGCATGTGTTGCAGAAGTTACAGCTGTAATAATTACAAATAATACTCCTAAAACACTATATGTGCTTTGTGTATGTGCGTTCATGTGGTTGGTTTTTATGTGGTTGGTTTTTGAAATTTTTCATTTCAAATCATTATATCATTATTAATTTCAACAAGTCTAGTCTTTTTTTATATAAGTTTTTCTTAACTATCCAAAAAACCCTTTATTTTATATTCACTTTTTACTCCAACAAAACTTTCGACACTTGATGATAAATCAATACCATCTGCACCAGAAAGCGCTAAAATAGTATCTTTATTTTCAATATTAATTCCTCCTGCTATAAATAATTTTTGATGCAATGAAATAGAAGATCTTAATAATGGTAAAATTTCAACATTTACTTGCTTTCCACTCCCTCCATATTCATTTTTTACATCACTAAAAGCATCAATTAAAATAACATCAGTCATAAAATATTCTGATATTTCTGATAAATTTTTTTTATTTTTCACCCTAAAAGCTTTCCAAATTTCTTGATTATTTGTTTTTTTCAAATTTCCAATCTTTTTAAGATTATCTTTTAATTTCATACAAAATTCCGGTGTTTCTATATTACTATCTCCATGCAATTGAAAAACATCTAAAAAACTATATTTTTCTAAAATTGCATCATTATTTAAATTTTCATTTACAAAAACACCAACGAATTTAACCCTATTTTCACCAAATTTTTCTCGAATTAAAGATACTATTTTTTTTGCATCTTCCCATGAAATATATCGTTTTGACTTTTCAAAAAATACAAAACCTAAATATTCAGGCTTATTCTCAGAAAAAGATAATACCATTTTTGCATCTTTTTTTGTTGTAATTCCACAAATTTTTAATAAATTATTCATATTTTAAATACTATTAATATAACTTATCTTTAATATAACTTATTTTTTATATAACTTATATAACTTATATAATTTATATTATTTTTAGTACTATATTTATCATAATATCATTTGAAAAAATTTACTATTTTCAGTACTATATTTTTACAGATTTAACAATAATATTATGGATTTTTCTCCTTATAAAAAAAATAAATATAGTACTTTCCCAACTGATTCTAGAAATACACGATCAAAAACTACAAAATATTTTTATATTATACTTTCTATAATTACAGGAATTATAGTTATGTGGTTTTTACAATCGCTATTTTCTGAAGATGAAGGTCTTAGCACATATGCAACATTTCAAAAAAATACATCCATTGCAGAATCTCAAAGGGAAGATATAGGCATTTGGAGCGCCATTGTCGACAATTCTCCTATTACCGAAGGAGATACTATTCATATAAAAGAAGAAAATGATGGGAAAGTAATACTTCCAGATTCTTCATTTTTTTCACTTGGAGAAGAAAGTGAACTTACAATAAGTAAATTACGAAAAACAGAAGAAAATAATTTATTTGGAAATATTACAATAAATAAAGCACCTATTTTATTTTCTGGAAAAAGTAATTTTGCAAAAGAAAAAGAATTTAAAATATTTGTAGCAGATAATATTTATATAACGGGTAGAAAAAATACATTTTATTTTGATGACAACATTGTAAGCTTTGTAGATGGAGAGAAAGTATGGGTAGATAAAATTGATAAAGATGATAAAATCATAACCTCCAGAGAATTTGGGATTGGACAATCTTTAAATATTGTAAATTTTAAACTTATTCCAACTGGAGATATTTTACAATCTTCAGAACTCGTTGCTCAATACAAAGGAACAGAAATTAAAAAATCTGCAAAAAGTGAAACACTAGAAGAAACTACAAATTTAAAATCACCCATTCTATTAAAACCTAAGTTTGAAGGAAATGTAATTATTGTAAAAAATAGAAAACAAAAGATAACAGGAACTACATCACTTAATACAGAAAAAATTATTATTTCATTTTCCAATGGAACAAACTCAGAAGAGCTAACATTTCTCCCATCTTTATCTGATGATGAAAAAACTAAAGAATGGTCATATACAGCCAGCGAACAATATAAAACTTTATTAGAAGGAATTAATTCATATAAAATTTATGCAATAAATAAAGATAATAAACGATCTCAAGCTACAATCTTATTATTATCATACAACAAAGACGCAGACATTACAGATTCTGATAATAGTGAAGATAAGAATGATGAAAATAATAACAAAAAGAGTGATATAAATTTTTCAATCATATCTCCAAACCAAGGGAGAGATACTCAACTAGAAGGAGATACCATAATTCTAAACGGAACTGCTGGAAAAGATGTAGCATATATAACTATTTCAAATCTTACACTTGATTCGTCATACACACTTCAAAAATATAAAAAAGGACAAAAAACATGGAAATATTGGGTTGATGAATTAAAACCTGATACATATAAATATGTGGTATATGCAAAAGATGAAAACAAAAAAATACTCAGTACAAAGAAAATATCTATAACACTTACCGCATCACCAACGGCAACTCTACAAAGTACAACTCAACCAGAAACTACCATAAAACCAGTAGTAACAACAAGTTCTAGCTCTTCAAATTCTACTGCAACTCCTAAACCAACTATTAAATCTTCAACATCAGAAGCCTCTCGATGAAAATAGCAATACTCACTTCAACGGCTGGATCCAATCTTCCATTCATTTTCTCGCATATTCAAAAAAAATTTGAAAATATAGAGTGTATTTTAATAAGTAATAAAAAAAATTCGGGAGCCATAAAAAAAGCACAGCAATTTTCTATTCCATATTTTATTATAGAAGCTAATGCATTAGAATCACGAGAAGATTATGACAAAAAAGTTTTAAATATATTACAAACAGAAAATATAGACTATATATTTATGATTGGATATATGCGAATAGTTTCTCATCTTTTTGTTCAAACATTTAAAAATAAAATATTTAATATTCACCCTTCATTACTTCCTGCTTTTGCAGGTGGAATGAGTGAAAATGTACACAAAGATGTTTTAGATTTTGGATGTAAAATAAGTGGTGCAACTCTTCATGTTGTTTCAGAAAAAGTAGACTCTGGAAAAATTATTGACCAAAAAGCTTGTGAAATATCTGACACAGAAACAGTTTTATCACTTAAACAAAAAGTGCAAAAATTAGAACAAGAAATGATTACTCATTTAATTTCAAAATTATATTTTAAAAATACTAGATTTAATATTTAAATCTAGTATTTTTTCGAGATGATTTACTTTCACAAATATCCGCAGAAATATCTATCTCTTCTCCTGTTTCTCTGTTTAAAAATCGAACTCTTTTATCTTTTCTCCACCATGTAAGCTGACGCTTTGCATAATTTCTGGTATGCTGTTTCATTTTTTCCTTCAATTCATCTAATGATATTTCATTGTTTCTATATTGCAAATATTCTGGAATCCCATGTGCAATAAACCCACAATCATTATTATTTATATCTGTAATATTTGCATGAGCCTTATACCCAATTTCAGTATTTGGATTCGGAATATTTGTAACATATTTTTTAGCAAATGCATCTGCCTCTTCCAAAAATCCATCATTAAACATTATCTCATTTCTTTTATTTATTCTGTCATACAATTTTTCGCGTTCCCATGTAACCCCCAACATAAAAAATTCATATTCTGATTTTGACTCAACAGCATACTCTGTTTTATTTCCAAATTCTTCACAAATTTCTAAAGCTCTAATCAAATATTTTTTATTTTTACCCAATATTTTTGCTTGTGCTTCATCTTTTTCTAAAAGCTCTAAATATAAATCTTCTAACGATTTTTTTTCATATTTTTTTCTAAATTCTTCATTTGGTGCAACTCCTAATGTATAATTTTTAGTAATTGCATCTATCCATAACCCTGTTCCTCCACAAAAAATAACAACATTACCACGAGAATTAATTTCTTTTATTTTTTGTAATGCATCATCTCGCCATTCTGCAACATTATATGTTTTATTTGGAGAAACATATTCAAAAAGATAATGAGCAATCCCCTCTCTTTCCTCTAAGGTTGGAACTGCAACAGTAATTGGCAAATCCGTATAAATTTGCCGAGAATCTGCATTTATAATTTCTGCAGTAATATTATTTTGTTGAAAAAATTGTGCTATTTTTATAGAAACTCCAGTTTTTCCACTAGCAGTAGGACCTGTAATTACAAGAATTCTTTTCTTTTCATCTTCAGATTTAATCCAATCCAAAATTTCTTGTTTATAATTCCACATACTTTTTAAAAAAATTATTTTGCACCCACTACTTCATCAATTAATCCATATTCTTTAGCTTCTTCTGCTGTCATATAATTATCTCTGTCACAATCTGCTTCAATTTTTTCTATTGTTTGCCCAGAATGTTTTGCTAAAATTCCATATAAAACATTTCCTGTTTGTTCTATATGTTTTGCTGCAATTTTAATATCCGAAGCTTGTCCTTCTGCTCCTCCCAAAGGCTGATGAATCATAACCTCAGAATGAGGCAAACAAAATCGTTTTCCTTTGGCTCCTCCACACAAAATAATAGACCCCATGCTTGCTGCCAAACCAACACAAACAACTGAAACATCTGGTTTTACTAATTGCATTGCATCATAAATTGCAAGCCCTGCTGTTACATGTCCACCTGGAGAATTAACATACATTGTAATATCTTTTTTAGCATCTACTTTTTCTAAAAATAAAAGCTGTGCAATTACTGTATTTGCAACCTGAGCATCAATTGCCGAACCTAAAAAAATTATTCTATCTTCTAATAATCGAGAATAAATATCATATGCTCGCTCCCCTGTTGGTGTTTTATCTATAACTGTTGGAATTAAATTTGCAGAATGTTGCTGTACAATAGATGTAATATTCATAATAAAAAAGAAATAATTATATTTTATAAAAAAATTATAACAAATAAATTATTATTTCAACAATTCAAATTTTCCTAAAAAATCCTGAGATGAAATTGCTCCAAACATTCGTGAATCTTTAGAATTACTTACATTATCCCCCAATATAAAATATGTATTTTCTGGAATATGTCCGTTTTTAATAAAAAGTGTAAACATATTTAATTCATTTTTATTAAAATGATATTTTTGATTTGCAGAATTTTTATGTTCTATTCCATTAATCCACAATGTATTATTTTTTATCTGAATAAAATCTTTTGATGTTGCAACCAATGATTTAATAATTGGGATTTTAGAACCTCCATAATTATATGCTACAAGATCCCCTTTTTGTGGATTTATATCACAATTTTTATAAAAATCTTTTATTAAAATAACAATATCTCCATTTTTAATGAGAGGATACATAGAATTTCCAGATACTTGTTTTTTTTCTTTTAAAATATTTTTACATGTATCCAAAGCATCTAATTTTTGTTTTTTATTATTTATTATAATATTACTATTAATTTCTTGAGCTTCTTTAATTTCTTCATTTTCTTCTGTATTTTTTATTGTTTCTGTAGAAATTTGGCATCCTGAAAAAACTAATCCAAGTAGTATTGCTGTAATGTATTTATATTTCATAATATTTAATTTTTAATAATAATATTTTATTTTGGACTCACCACTTCTACATGATCGCCCTGTTGTAACAATACAAAATAACCTTTTTTTAATGCTTCTTGTTGTAAATGTTTTGGAAAAACTTTTCCTGCGATAGCCCCATATACTTTGTAATTTTTAAATGCTGGATGAAGTCTTGGAAATTTTTCTATTTGGCTTTCTACTTGTTTAAAAATTTTTTTTGTTACTTTATTTTTTACTTCTACCAATCCTACAGATTTTCCATTTTCCAAAAAAATATCTATTTGTAGCTCTTCTAAATCTTTTGTTCTGGATACATTTCTATCTACAAAATCAAATTTTATATTGCCCAATATAGGCTTTCTTTGCAATGATGTATAAAAAAATGTTTCCGTATCTTCTCCTATAGATTTATTTACTCCTTGGATATTTTTTGTGAGTTCTTTCACTATTTTGTCGGTTTCTTTCATTTGCTTGTCTGTTTCCACAAATTTTTCAGATAGCATTTTATCTGTTTCTTTTAATTGTTTATCTGTTTCTTTTTGAGCGATAGATAAACTTGCAACGAGTGCTTTTATTTCTTCATTTGTCATTTCCATATGATTTTTTTTATTTTTAAAATTATAGTTAATATCATTTTATCATGATATGATATAATTTAGCTAACAAGAGAATTTTTAATTTTAACAAAAAATTTATGCAATTCATATCACCCAGAACAGA